>NZ_JBSWYJ010000025.1:0-77858 GCF_056161045.1 Flammeovirga sp. AWQ4_249 | reverse complement strand
GAGGTATGCTTTCAATGTTACTTCTGCTTTTTTTTGGAAGATTAAACACTTTCAAGATCATGAATTTATTATTGGAGATACGTGTATTGACGTTTTTAATTCTTCATTTTTCACTTTTCATTTTTCATTTCAAACCTGCTTTTCTAAGTTCTTGTTCTACCTTTAGGTCTAGCATATAAACCAATGTCATCTATTTTCACTCTTTCTGGCATTTTGAACAGGTAAGCGACAGTTTCTGCTAGATCTTCTACTTGTAATATATCTGTTTTTCGATCTTTCATTTTTTGGGGTGTTGGTGTTTGGATTAATGCTGGACATATACTGTGTACTAATATTCCATGTTCATATACCTCTTCTTGTAATGCATCCGCTAGTCCAACTACACCAAATTTGGAGGCACAATAAGGTCCTGCTTGAGCATATCCTCTTTTTGCGGCTTGTGAGGCAATATTTAAGATATATCCTGATTGTTGTTTTATCATTGTGGGTAATACAGATTGTATCATAAGGAAAGTGCCTTTTAGATTGGTATCAATCACCATATCCCAATCTTTTTCAGAAGTTTCATGAACTAATGTTCCTACTCCCAATCCTGCATTATTTATCAAGAAGTCTATGGAACCAAATTCTTTCAAGGTTTTTTGTGCAACAGCAATACACTTCTTTTTCTTTCTAACATCTAACGAAATACTAATTGCTTTTGCTTTCCCAATCGCATTTAATTCTTTTGCTGTAGGTTTTAAATGGTCTTTATTTCTCGATGCTAAAACTACGTTGACACCTTCTTCTATTAATTTTTGGGCAATTGCTTTTCCTACACCTGTACCTCCGCCAGTTATTATAGCTGTTTTTCCTTTTAAACTTTTCATTTTCATATCGTCATTGGGTTCTATTAAAACTAAATTAATGGTTTTGTTTAAAAGGTAGCTTCATTTCTATAAAAGTTATTAAAATCTAATCTTATAAATCAATTCTGTTCAAAAGCGTTTCTATTAGCATATTTTGATTTCATATACAAAAAAAGAGATACATCAAAATGCACCTCTTTCTATTTATTTACTTATAAAAAGTAAATTGTTTATTATATTTTACCTTTTAGGTCATATTTTTTCACAAAGTTCCATACTTCTTCAGAAGCATTGATATCCATATTTCCTCTGTAGCCAGGCCAATCATGTCCTCCTCCAATTACTTTATAGTGATGAATTTCTACGTCATTATCTCCATTTCGATAAATATGCTTTTCTACTGTACTTCCATCTTCTGTATTCGAATTGGGTACTTCAGAAATAGTTGGTGTAGCTTCGGTTTGATTATGATTTGTCCAAAAGTCTAATACATTAGACACTGTCGAATAATTCACAATTCCATCTTCTGTACCGTGTATTTGCATAATGGGCATAGGCTTCGAAGGTGTACAATTATTCACTACATTTCTATACATTGTACCTGTAACAGACGCAACAGCAGCTATTCTACCTGAAAGTTGACAAGCTAAATTAAAACTAAAAAAACCTCCCATTGACATCCCTGCTAGATAAACTCTATCTGTATCAAGTGAATAATCACTTTCTAACTGGTTTAATAATGTCTCAATAAAAGTAATATCGATGTTGTTATTACTTGAAATATCCCATTTTTTATCTATTCCATTTGGGTAAACAACGATGAAATTTTCATTTTCTGAAAGCTCATTAAATTTTGTATACCCATAATTGAATTCCATGTTACTAGTTAAGCCATGAAAAGAAAAAAGTAAGGGTAAGTCCGTTTGTCCGTCATATGATTCTGGAATGTAAATAATATAATCTCGTTTTGTCCCATTCACATCAATTTCTTTAATGAGTTTCCCAGTTTGAATGTCAATGGGACCATCCTCATTATCAATTATTTCATCATTGGGAAGTACTTGAGATTCATCAGAAGATGAACATGAATACATAAAAAGGTAAAGAATGCAGATGATAAAATTGTATTTCATATTTTGTTATAGTTTAGAAATAATCTTCAATATCAACTTCTCTTTTAAAATAACCACTATGATTTGAAAGAATTTGATCAATTTTAAAGATTATTTTTTGATTATTCTTAGCCATTATAAATGCAATTCCCCAGATATCTTTAGAGAATAAAAAATAACCAAGATTACTTTTAACCTCTAAAATGATTTCATCATTTATCCATAAATCAACAGCATTTTCAACTATTAAACCTAATGGTTGTAGATCATTGAATAACGTCTCAACAAAGTTTTCTTTTTCGGCCCCTTTTATAAATTCAATTAAAAATTCTTTTTTGCCATATTCAGGTCTTAAACTATAATGAATCATATAAAAAACGTTTAACAGTTTACTTTTTTCGAAAAAACATATTGTGGTACACAGGAGAATGAAAAACTAAATAAAAACTTTCTACTTGTCTAATAACTTTAGGATCAGACTGTAATATTGGATGTGTAGGTTGCTCCATTATAATTTTAAGTCTTTCTGAATTATTGACAGTCACCGTTTGTATTGTACCTTTATACTCATGTATGATGTCTTTCCCATCTTTCATATAAAAAAAGATACTATCACTCGGTGATATATTAAATTTAAAATGTTTGTATTGCCAATCGGATTGTTCCTTACTGAAAAAGTTTTTATCAATAAAATAGTTACCATAATAATCTTCTTTATTGATCTTCATTTTAGCTAGAGGCTTGTAAAATAATAACAGTATGACCATCAAAAAAATGCCTCCCCAAGAACCAAACATTATTTTAGTGTATTTCTTTTTTCCAGTAAAAGCCCAAAGTAAAAAGAGAATAATAGTAAGTGGTAAGCTGATAAAAATAATAAAAAAATTGAATCCAAATCCCATCTTTAATTCGCACAAATTATAGATACTATTCCATTTTTGTCTTCTAACTTAGGTAAGTTAAAATAAGCGTCATCACCACCAAATTTGTGGCCGATAACTTTAAATAATTCAATTTTGTCACTCTGTGGAATTGAAGACCCATCACACAACAACCAATTATCAGGAATTTCTTCTCCTGCATACATTTTTACTTCTCCTACGATTCCTTTTACAATGTTACTAGGTGATTTTTGACTTTTCTCGTTTAGTAAGTGAGAAATATCTTCACCACGTTCTCCTACAATTGTAAGAATATCATCTACGGCAACTTTTTCACCTTCTTCTACAGATATATAAAGCACCGTTCCAGTATCATAGGATTCCAACTCCATCACCGCTTTGTCTGTTTCTACATCAGCTATTATATCTCCATTCTTAATTGTGTCTCCTTCCTTAAAATACCATTTTAAGATTTTTGCATCAACCATATCCTCATACATTTTTGGTAACCTTGCTACTGTGGCCCCTTTACTATCAGGTGTTGGTGTTGTCTCTTCTTTACTTTTGAATAGTTTATTAAACATGTAGTCTATGTTTTAGTTTGTAATTATATATGTAATATAAATTATTGTTACTTCAGTTTATTTTCAAACTGCTTAATAATTAGTTTAGTATTCTAGGAAAAGATTCTAAATCAAAGAAATCGGCATTATTTTCTTCTGAATTAAGTTCTTCAATCAAAGTATAAGTTAATATCATTTCTGAAGTTTCTATAGCCTTTTTCTTGAACATTGAATTACTTGTTGTAAAGTAATCGCCCCAAAAACAATCTTTATATTCTTCAAAATTTGATCCACTAAGTTTGTATTGTTTTGGATCAAATATATAAGTTTGATGAAAGATAACATCTGGGTTATTCTTCACATGTGAATAATATGAAATTACTTTTTCACCGGACTCTAGCTTACTCTCTTGAGTATCTATTAAATCTATAAAATTTTCCTTTGCAGAATAATAATATAATGTGTCTGCTACTTTTGATAAATAGTAACAGTTTAATGACTCTTTTGAATATTGATAATACTTTACACCGTATTTACCAGAGTTTGGATATTCCATTCTAAAATCACCTTCATTATTTACTGTAAATAACATAGTGTCACCGTATTTTTGAAGAAGATATGCCTTTTTTCTTTCTGAAATTCCTTTTTTAATTTCGATATCAACTCTGTATTTATAGGTTTTTATTAAAGTTGAATTCGAAAAAGGAAAAGGTAATAGTAAAATGAATAATATGAAGGTTTTCATGAATTTGTGATTAGTTTAGTAGTTTGTATTATGCAACAATGTACTAGAAATCTGCCTATTTATGATCATATGAATAGTATTAGTCTGAAAATAGGTCTCTATTTGATGTAAAAAATGCTGATCATCTCTATTTCAGGTGATGGACCTATATGAATAAATTCATTTTACCTGCTTACCTGATGAATCTAATCTCGGAAGTCTTAACGTCTGATTTTTTTTTGGAAGGATAACCCTCTCTCTAAAGTGCATGATTTTTATCGAGGGACTATGAGTAGTAAAGCTTTTAATTCTTCATCATTCACTTTTCATTAAATAAATCAAACTTTATCTACCATTGTAATTTTGTAGATCATATGTTTATTATTTTCATTGATGACTGTTACATGGGCATGGTTTGTTTCAAAGCGTTTGCCTTCGTATTCGATAAATAGTGAAATTGTAACAATCCAATTAGCATTCGTTTTTCTTATCTTTTTTATTTCCACTCCATCGGTTTCATCTTGACTATTGGTCCAATATAAAAAGTCATCACAATGCTCAGGAATTGTCCCAATGTACTCACTGTATTTCATCATAGAAATCGTTTCAGTACATAATTTCATTCTATCTTTTTCATTTTTGATAAATGCTTCTGAAATTGTTCCTAATTGTCTTAATTGATCAAAATAGGGAGCAAAATCAACTATACAACTATCCTTCTCTCCTTTTTTTACGGTATAAGTAAAAGGAGTTTCGTCTGAACCCGAATTGGTCACAGGTATGTACCAATTATGAAATGACATTGCTACATTTGCTATTTTCTTTTCTTCCGCAGTCAACGCTAACTCTTTCACATTTTTATGTTCATTATTTGAAATCGTATCCTGCTTAATAGTAACTACTTGCCTATTAGTATTTACTGAATTTTGAAGAGTATCTTCATTAGCTTTAGTATTGCTTGAAACTAAAGCTAATGTATTTTGAAATTCAGAACTTCCAACTTCCGTCTGGTTTTTATGGTTACAACTAACGATTAAACACCCTAGTAAAAAATGTATAAGTCTTGTTTTGTTCATTTATGAAAAGAGTTTGCTTAATTAAATTTAAAAAAATGCCATGTTTGTTCATCAATGGAGAAAATGAGTATTTGTTGAAAGTAAATATATCAATTTTTCGATTTAATTCTGATAATTTTCCAATCTGAAAGAAGATACAATAATGATGGTATCATTAAACCTATTCCAAAGAATAAACTGAGAAGACTTAAGTCTATTACGTTAATTAGGATTGAAAACACAATAAAGAGTAAACTAAAAAAAGAGAGTATAATTCTTTTAAAAGTAAGGTACAAAGTCCACTCTGAACTTTTCCAGAAATGTTCTTCTCTTTGTTTAATTATCTGAGTTGTTTTTGCAATAACATCTTCACCTTTTTCAGCTTGAATATACTGGGAAACTAAGGTTGTTATATTTTTATTATTCACACCTAATGAAAATGGAAAAGCCCTTAAAGAAGGTGTCATCATTCCATTAATGTATACATTATTATCTTTATTAATGGTTGTTATCATAAAGCCATCATGAGTATATATCGTTTGATAAATAGCTCTAAAGTAATCTTTTTTATTCGTGATGATATGCCAACCATTCAAAAGACTTACCGCTTTATTGGCTTCCTTGAATTGTTCTGGAGTCAACTTTATTTTAAAAGTCCTCACATTGGTTCTGCTATTAATTTTAAGAAATAGCAAGAATAACAAAAGAATTACTACTCCACTTTCTAAAATAAATATACTTTGAGAATCAATAAAGACCTGTATCAATACAAAGTTAAAAACTACAATAAAGAAACACATAAGAAAATAATTACTCCATAAGTTGATTTTCTCACTTTTTGTAAGAAAAAGTTTTTGATACTTAATAGTTTGTAAGATCTCTGATGATTTCATTTTTTGAAATTTGCTTAAAAAGTATCTAAAGATAAGATTCTATTCTTAGTTAGAGATAATTTTACACTACAATTTTACTTTTTCTGAAGTTTAAACAGTTAAAAATGATGCTATAATATATTCTTTTCAACATATATAAAGTACTCAAATCTTGGCAAACTTATTTTTTTTCATTTATATATTAAAATTAAAAGAACTTGAAAATTTCTTCCGCTACTAATTGGTGTCCTTTCTCATTTGGATGATTTACTTGTGCCATCAAAGAATTTAAATCTGTTCCTTTACTCACAACTGCCCTAAATGCAGAATAGCTATCAACCAAACCTACCTGATATTTATTTGAAAGTTCAATAATCTGCTTTCTATGTTTCGCTAGAATTGTTTCATCAGATTGCAATTTATATCTTTCATCAGGTGTTGGTGTCAATAAAATAACCTTAATATTCTTTTCTTTGGCTTTTACAATCATGGATTCCCACGCTTTATAAGTTGCTGACATATCTAATGATAAATCATTTAGAGCATAGTCAATAAATAAAACATCAGGTTTATGTGTCAGAACATCTTCTTCAAATCTTTTGGCTCCGCTTACAGAATGTTCTCCTCCAATACAAGTCTTTATTACATTGACTACAGCATAAGGATATTTTTCTTTTACTTTTTCTAAAACAAGATTTGGATAAGCATCCATTGTTCTAACATTTGGCGTATTGAAATAACTAGAAGGAACTGAATGACCATGGAAGACTAAGTTAATGGTCCTATTATTTGGCCAAGTTTTTAATAATTCTTCTTTTACATTATTTATGTAAGTCTTTTCATCAACTTTAGTGGGTTTACCTAATGTAGTAAACCAACCAAGAATAAAAACAGATAATATTTTTAAGTAATACATATTTTTATAATTAAATTAATCAATAATTTCTTGACTACCCCACCAATTATTTTGAGGATCAAAGTCTTCGCTTAGCATTTCTAATCTTTTGGCTTCAAGAATTTTCATTCTTTCAACTCCTACTCTTTGGAGATATTGATTCGATGCTTCTTCTGAATATTGATTATCAATGGTAGGATAATTGGCATTATGAGCTTTTAGGTAGTCAAATAATTGTTTATTTAAAGCTTTTGCTATGGTTTTATTGGAATCAAAAAGGTCTTTTGACTCACCTTTATCTTGGCTTAGATCATAAAGTTCCTCATGATTATCTTCATAAAAATGAATAAGTTTCCAATTTTCTTTTCTGATAATCGAAACTGGTTTTCCTCCTTGATTACCATAATGAGGGTAATGCCATATTAAAGGTCGATCATTGATTTCATGTCCATTTAACAATGGTACTAAACTAACGCCATCTGAATGTTCTTCAGGAAGAAGTTCAAGGCCAGCCAAATCTAAAAGCGTTGGGTAAAAATCTGTACCAATTACAGGAGTATTATTTTTTTCTCCATGTTGATGCATCCACGGTACTTTCATTAAAAATGGGGTTCTTAAACCTCCCTCATATTGATAGCCTTTACCTCCTCTAAGTGGTAAATTGGACGTAGACCATGAATCTCCTGATACTACTCCACCATTGTCACCTGTAAATACCACGATTGTGTTTTCTGCTAGTCCCATTTCATCCAAAGATGATAATACCCTACCTACTGCCTCATCCATAGATTCCATTAGTCCAGCATAAACAGGATTGTCTTGATGCTGACGCATTGGTAGTACTTCACCCATTTTATAGCCTTCTTTTGTTATACCTGCTTCCACAGCTTTATATCTGTATTTCTTCCATTTTTGTTGTGTTGTTTGAATTGGGCTATGCACTGCATAAAATGAAAGACATGCAAAAAATGGTTTTTCTTTATTTTCCTTTATGAATTTGACGGTCTCATTTGCTAAACGCATCGATAAATTTTCACCTTGAGGACCATCAGGTAATTTAGGGTTATTATAAGGTGAAAAGAAACCACCATGAGGACTACCTACTTCATATCCACCAATATTAGTATTAAAACCATGATCTTCCGGAGAAGAACCTTCTCCTCCAACATGCCATTTCCCAGCAAAGAAGGTTTCATACCCCTCCTTACGAAAGGCTTCGGGCATGGTGATAAAAGCTGTATCTAATTGATGTTCATACACTGGAGGTAAAAGTTTTGTATACTGTTTTGCCTTTCTCCAGTTTTCACCTGATGCTGCTCCAATCCAATCTGTTACACCATGATTTGCTGTAAATTTTCCTGACATGATACTCGCTCTTGAAGGACTACAAACTTGACATGCTGCATAACCTTGTTCGAATTGCATACCTTCATTTGCGATCCTATCTATATTAGGAGTTTCATAATAATTGGAGTTTGTTGTTGAGAGGTCATGCGCGCCTAAATCATCTGCAATAATAAAAAGTATATTCGGGTGTTCTATTGCCTTATTTGTTTCCTTCTTTAACCCTGTTTTACATGAAAATAGAAACAAAACTATTGATAAACATGACCCTATTTTTATGTCTAAAAAAGCTTTCATCATGTGTTGAAATTTAGTAGGAATAAAAAGGTGGTTAATTAAAATAACTAACCACCTACCTTATTATTATATTACTATTGAACTTTAAACGACTTTTTCAGATCGCTAAATGTAGTCTCAAATGAAGGGTTAAATTGAGCGTTATCTTTCATATAATCAATTAAACTTGATCTTAAAGCTTGTGCTACTGGTCTATCCTTAAGATTTGAATGCAGGTCTATTGATGAGAATATTAATTTCCCTTTACCTACTTTCATTTCTATAACATTTCCGAGATGACGGTTTTTATAAAAATTATCAACAACAGTTACAATAGGAGTTATTTTTCTATTTTCTAAATCCAAAGATTTAGATTGCTTACATAAATCCCACCATTGCCAATTGGTATAAAAATCAGTAGGGAAATGATCAAAAGCTTCATGTTTTGGATCCATCAACAATCCCATAGAACCTGGTTGATCAGGGAAATGTACTGGGCTCCAGAATACAGGTACAAACTTACCTTCAATTCCTTTGATAGATTTTAATGAAGGAGTTAATAATACTTTTTCCCCTTTTACAAGTGCTTTTTGAGCAGTATTCCAATCGTTGGTTACAATCACATCACTCTTAGGATCTTTTTGGTTAGCTGTGTATACCCAAATTGACCATTCATTGTGGTATTGTGTCCCTTCTAGTGCCACTTCAATCTTTAATTCTGTTGGCTCAGTAATCGAATTCAAATCGAAAGAAATCTCACCCAATGTATTAAAAGTACCTTGCCCAATAACTTCTTTTGTCACTGTACCATTAGTAAGTATTTGACCATTTGATTTATTAGTAGCGGTCCAATCAAATTTAGGGTTGGCTACTTCTTTCCAATAGTTCGCTACTTCTACTTTACCTACAAACTTTTCATTGTTTAAATAAACAGCTTTAGGGAAAGATAAAAGTGGTACTAATTCAGAGCAGAATTCTCTAAATTCTGGTCCTGAAATGATTCCTTTTGAATCCCAAAATGCATCCAATAAACCTACTAATGCAGTACCTTGACCAGGAAAATCATGTAAGTCTAACAATTGGAATCCTGAAATTGCTGGTGTTTTGATTGCTCTTTCAATTTCTTCTTTATAAAGGATTTTTGCTAAATGACCAGATGCTTCTAAGTATTTTTTTGACAAGTTTAACCTTCCTTTTTTCTCCAAATCATTTTTTACAATACTAAAGTTATTTGGAATAAGGTTACCTGTATATTTTTTGATTTCTTCTAAGTTTGGATACACAGAGTATTGTCCTATTTCATGAGTTATCACAGGTACTTCAATGAAATCCATATTTGCTTGATAGTTTTTATCAAAAGTTGGAGCATAAGTATCAAAGACACCTTGACCTCTAATCCATCCATTTTTTGTCCACTGTGAAATCCAATAATCATCTACCGTTTCTGGCACCGTACCATGTGGTTCCTCAAATGAGAAACTTGAAGTTGTGAATAACCTTCTTTGATCTGTATTTTTTAAATCCTGAACTAACGAAGTTAAGGCATCAAAATCACCTTCTAATTCATTACCCATGGACATAAAACAGAAAGAAGGATGGTTACCATAATCTTTCAACATTTTGAAAGCCTCTTCTCTTTCCCATTTTACCATTTCAGGGAATTTACCATAATCTAAACTCCAATTTGGCAATTCCACTTGGATATAAAATCCCATACTATCAGCCACTTCAAAAGCAGCTTCTGGTGGACACCAAGAATGAAATCTCAAATGGTTTAAGCCATAATCTTTGGAAGTTTGGAAGACTTTAGCCCAACCTTCTTTATCCATAGGAGGATGACCTGTCAATGGAAAAATAGCACATTCTAAAGTCCCTCTAAGGAAGATACGGTGACCATTTAACATCACATCATTACTTTGAGATGCAATTTCTCTTACCCCAAAGTTTGTTGAGTAGATAAGTTCTTCTCCTTCTACGATTTGTAGAGCATAAATATTTGGATTGAATTCATCCCAAATTTTAAACTTATTTTTAACGACTACTTTTTCATTGTTTTTTCCAGATAAAGTACCTTGAGTAACCTCTAAACCTTGAGCATCAGTAATTATATATTGCAACTTATTTTGAGTTACACCTTTACTACTAACCTCAAAAGAAATACTCTTTTCTTTGACATTTGGAGTGACTTTGATGTTTTCTAAATGGTAATTTCCTACTGGGTTTAATGTAAAATCACCAAGTATTCCATTCCAGATAATTTGAGTCGTATTTGTATAACCATGTGCAAAATCTTTGATATCCTTTTCATCTGAGAAAAGATGATGTTGTCTACTATTGTCAATACAAATCGTAATTTGATGTTTTCCTGTTGATAATTCACCTAAATTGATTTGGTGTTTCCCTACTAAGCTGTTATTAGTCCCTTTTAATTTTCCATCAACATATACTTCAGATTTCCATATTACTCTTTCCATGGTAATTATCACTGATTTTCCTTTCCATGAGGTCGGAATTTCAATATTTTTTTGATACCAAGCTGGTCCAATGTAAGAGTACTCTCTTGATAGTTGATAAAGATTGTCTTTGTTAATTTCTTTTCCTAAAGACGTTTTTGTACCTATTCCTGCATCATCTAAAGTAGAGGGCAAATGAATATTTTTTGTATCCTTAAGATTAGATTTATACCATTCTTGTTGTTTACCAACATTATCATAATCCAATGCCACTTTCCAATCTCCTGAAAGGGAAAGTGATTCTTCCTTATATTGCTTATTGCCATTACAACTAAAAAGTTGTAATGACAATAAAGCAAAAACTATATAACTAAATAGTCTCATTCTATTTTCTAATTAAACAGTTTCCTCTAATTGTTCACCATTCATTTGAGCATGTAATCTAGCTCCATGATGATAAGCATCTGTATCAAGGATTGTGTTGAATGATTGTTCTGCTTGATCTGCATTCGCTAAACCTAAATTACCTAGACCAATAAGGTAATGACAATGTAATTCATGGCGAATTTGCAAATCTTCTTCGAAGATCAGTAGGTCTGGCAGAGATACTGCAAAGTAATCCATTTTGAAAGGAATCTGCAGTTGTTCTTCACCATAGCTCAATAATTTGTTGAAACGTTTTTCAGCTTCTACAGTATTATTAAGTTTAATTAATGCCATCGCTTGATAGAAGATTTTATCAGGCTGTTGGTCATTATAATACATTGCAATCACTGGCTCACTCAATCCGATAGAAGCTAACGTCCAGAATTTCTTCGCATTGTCAGTGTCACCTAAACCGTCATAAGCACAACCCATCCAATAGTTGATATCGTTTTCTTGTGTACCGAATAGCTTACCTTCACCTAAATTTTCAGGGTACTTTTCAGTCGCTTTTAAGAATTCAATAGCCTCTTGGAATCTATCTTCTTGAATTGCAACTTTTGCTAATTCAATATTAGAAAGAAGATATTGACCTGTAACTTTACCTTCACCACCTTCCCATGGGTGGAATTGTCTATTCATAATTAGTGCTAGAGCTTCATCAAATCTTGAAAGCATATTCAACAATGTTAAACGCTCAAGGTATAAGTCATCTCTTTGTTGCACTAGATCAAGGTGCTCTTCTAGTTTCTCTAATCTAAATTCAGGAGTATAGTTAAGCTTCTTATAAAGTTGATCTAACTCCATGAATACTCTTGCATCAGTTTTATCCAATTCAAAAGCAATCTCCAATTCCTGAAGTGCTTTCTTAGGTTCATTCAATTTATTGAAATAACCTAAAGATAAATTTCTGTGAACAGTAGGGAAATTAAAGTCAATTTCTCTTGATTTCTCAAGACTTGAAATTGCTTCATCATATTGACGGAATGAATACCAGATGTTACCCAAATAGTACCATGCTTTTGCATCATTTGCGTTCCATTTCTGCGTCACTTCTTGAAGTACTACTAATTCTTCCAATTTATTAGGGAAACAATAATCTGCAGGTTGCTGAGAAGCTTTTTCTAAAATAGATGTTGCAAGCTCAGTATTCCCTAATGTCATATGATAAGAACCTTCGAAGTACAATGCCATTGGATATACAGCTCCCTCTTTATTTGTATGAATTGAGATTAATGTACAAGCATTTTTATAGAATCCAGCATTCGCATAATCTAAAGAGATTTCGATAAAGTTGTGTACATTATCTCTCATCAAGTTGATCATTTGATTTTTTACTTCAATATCAAATGTCAATAAGTATTTTTCATAAAGAGCACCAAAGTTGAAACGGTCCATTGCTAATGAATCTTCTACTAAAGCTAACGCTTCTTTAGTACGTCCCACTTCTCTAAGTAATATGATTTTTAGATGTCTCGCTTTATGGTTCAACCAGTTTTTCCATAATGATCTATCTACTAAATCTAACGCTTTTTCTAAGTCTCCTCTTTTTGCATCAATTTGAGCACATTGGAAGAATCCACTATCTTGCCAAGCTCCATTCCAAGTCGCTTTGAAGAATGAACCATATGCTTCTTCTTCTTTACCTTGAAATCTTTGACTTAAACCTAAATTAAATAATGGTTCTCCATCATAAGGGTTTGGATTTCTTTCTGTAAGCGTTTCAACTGCAATTTTTAAATATTTTTCAGCTTCAGCGAATTGCCCCTTACGAATCAAATACAATCCCATGGCATTGTTATTTTGAACACTTGAAGGTTCTCTTCTCAATGCTTCTAAATAATAATCTGTTGGATTATATGTCGCATGTCGATACTGCTCAAGATGTAAACCTCTTAAGTAAAGTTGCTCAATAGAATCAATATCCTCTGGATCCTTAGCAGGTTTTGCAGACTCAGGTACTTCTCTATCAGCTGCACTACCGTCTAATTCGAAATTCACAAGTTCTACTCCTTTTTCAGTAAGAACTTCTACTTTAATATCTTCTAAAGAGATCAATTGACCTAAAGACTCCTCAAAACTCATTTCAGGAGATAAATCTAAAGTGAACTCTTTTACTATTTCATTTTTGCTACTTACAACCACTTTTGCATTGTTGTAAGTTGAAGTTACATAAACTCTTACTTTAGTAGTTCCTTCTACTTCTTCCACATTGATCATAGCTTCTTTTGTAGCATTTTTAACTACACCAAGATCACGGTAAGGCATAAAGTATTGTTTAAAACTCTTTTCTTCATATGGCTGTAACCAAGAGAAGTCAGGTTGATTATCTGTATATACTCCACACATTAGTTCTATATAAGGACCATCTGTATCTGTAAGGTTTCTATCCCAAGCTCTACCGAAATCACTATGTCCCCAAGTCCATTGTTTTTTACCAGGCGATTGATGGTGATCTGCTACATGAAGCATTCCACCTTTAGAATCGTTTTCATAGCCACCCACAAAGTCATATTTAGAGTTTACAGCCATGTAACTTGTAGGTACTGGAATGTTTTTGTATTTAGAAATATCAACACCTGCAGAATAGTCTACTTTGTAGTATGTTCCCTTTGCAATTGGGTATTCTGACACATCTCTTTTACCATGATCAAATACTGCATTTACATCTGGTGGGAATACCGATTGATAATCATCATTAACCTTCACAGCTGGGTTTGCCCACCATAAGAAAGTTTGTGGTTGAGATGTTCTGTTATATAATTTAGCACTGATTTCTAAATAAGCTTTATCAGGATACAATGTAAAGCCTGCCATACCTTTTGTACGGAACATTCTTTCGATTTCACTACACCAGATAGTCACACTTCCGTCTTCATTTTCTTCAATTAATGAGTCTACTTTATCATAAGTAGTTGGACGGTGATGTTGTGGCCAGTTAAATTCAATACCTCCCGAAATCCAAGGACCTGTTAGCCCCACTAAAGCAGGTTTGATTACTGAATTATAGTATACAAAGTGACGTTCTTTGATTTTATCATAAGCCATCTGAACTCTACCTCCAAGTTCAGGTAGGATCATGATTTTTATGTATTTGTTTTCAATGAAAATTGCATTCCAATCTTTGTCATGTTTTTCATCTTCAATTTTCTCAATTACAGGATACGGATATACAACTCCACTACTACCTTGGTATACTCTTTTCTCTAAGAAGATTGGGTTTTTCTCTGGTTTACCAATTTCGTATGTAGGTATACTTACTACCTCTCTCCAAGCTTTTACTTTCTCCATGTCTTTATCTTATATTAGATTTTTATCTCTATTTAGAATGATATTTTTGAATAGCTATTTCATCAATTGTAATCTTTACATTTCAAAAGTAGTAGGTTATACACTTATAGAACATAGGCGTTTTTATTTGTTTATGGACATTATTATCAAACAGATATTTTAAAACATCTAAATGATTGATTCTCTGAGTATATTCATCCATTATTTTTTTACCCTGATAAAAATTACCAATGATATTGATAGTAAAGAGATTGATTATTAAATAAATAATTATACATATCTATGCTTTCTGAGAGTAAACCGTTTTTATTTGTATCCTTTAATTCATTAATATCATCTACAAAATGAATTGCCTTCTCTTTATCAAAATAGATTATCTCTTGAATCATCTGATTTGATAAATAAGGATTTGAGTGATGAATAAATTTCTTAATTATATTTCTTGAATCTTCACTACTTGTTAATTGATAAAGTAAAGACGCAGAAATAATTTGAACAGGTCCAAAATTATCATCTAACCTTTCTGAGATAATATTTAAATTAGATCTTTGTATATCTTTACTTAAAGAAGATAAAACCAATGTTCCCCAATATCGAAGAATAGGATCATCACTTTTCATTGCCTTTATGATTTCTATTTGTTCATTTTTTTTTGATCCTATAAGGTTTGCTACGTTATAAATTGATTCAAAATTGTATTCTTTTGATTTTATAAAATTATAAACAGGTCCTAATTGAGATAAAGAATCTAGGAGATATTCCGGTATAAAATGTGCATCCTTAATGGAAATTAAATGATGATCAAGCTTTATACGTAATTTATCAAGGATAATACTATATTCAGGATTATTTACTAGATTATTTACTTGCCATTTATCTTTATTTAAATCATAAAGTAATTCATGTGGCCTTTCTAGAAATAAATCACTTTGTGTTTTATTTAGTCTTCCTTCTTTATTATATCTTCTAATTAATATTCTACTTTTACTATAGTCAAAGTATTTTTGATAACTGTATGCTGGTTTATTTGGATAAAATATTTTTGTATAAAAAAATCTACCATCAGTTACTGATCGAGTTAAATTCATCGATTCACCTGATCTATCTACTGATGAAAAAACATATTTTTGTGGTTTGTTTGAAATTCCAAGAAAAGGTTTTCCTGTCATATATCCAGGTTTGGTTAAACCTGCTAAAGAGAGTACAGTTGGTCCAAAATCTTCAAAAGTAACACATTGATTTGTAGACTTTACCCCTTGAAAAGGGTTTAAATTTTTATATTTCTCAGGAACAATTACAGCCAATGGGACTTGATGCCCAAGTGCTAAACCATGTGATTTAGTACGTAATGCTCCTCCACCATGATCGGAGTAGATAAATATTATTGTTGATGATAATAGTTTGTCTTTTTTTAACCTTTCTAAAAGGTCATTTATTTCATTATCTGTTTTTTTTAAACAATTATAGGTTCTGGCTAATTCTTTTCTTAATTCAGGAGTATCATGATAAAACTCAGGAATAATAATCGCTGAATCTTCAACTATTTCTTCCACCTTTAATTTATTCAATATTCTTGCTTTGTAATCTGAATAAGGATTCGTAAATGTCCTTGATTGATGACTATTATTAAAATTAAATACAGAGAAAAATGGTTGTCCTTCCTCTCTATTCCACCAACCTGCTTCATCACTTGACTCAGTCCATGCTTGTGCTGAAAGCCTATTTATGGCTGAAGTATTGTAATCTTTCTTGTAGTTATTAGATGTGTGATACCCTTGCTTTTTTAAATAATATGGAAAAGGTAGAATATTATCTGGTATTGGATAAGCTGAGCGATGATGTCCTGTACCGTATTCATTTGTTCTTGTTCCAGTAATTATGGTATAGCGACTTGGGGAACATACTGCACCAGTTGAAAAAGCGGCATCAAACCTAGTTCCTTCTTCAAAAAGAGAATCTATTGTTGGCATTTTCACGCTCATATTTCCATATGGGCTAAAAAATTGAGGTGACATATCTTCTATTACTATCCAAAGAATATTAGGTGGATTCTCATTTTTTTCAACTGTTGGAAAGTTTAAAAAGATACTTAGTAATACTGAAATAAACATTTTATTAATTTTTGTGTTTAAAAAAAGTCTATCTCACTGTATGAAATAGACTTTAGAAATTATTTGTAGCTATAAATAAAAATACCACCACTATTTGGGTATTCTTCGAGTTCTTTAGCTGACATTGAATAACAGGCTGATGTAATCGCTAATGTTTTCTTCCCAATAAAGGTACATGAAGTTACATTAGGGGCATCAATGGTTACAATTCTTAGCAATTTCCCATTTTTGGGATCCCATTGAGTTATTTTTCCACCTCCCCAATGTGCGATCCATAACTTACCTTCATCATCAACTGTCATCCCATCAGGAGCTCCATACTCTTCAGGTATTTGTACAACTGTTCGTTTATTTTTTATTTCATTCTCATGAGATAATTCCCATGCAGTTACAGCAAATAAAACAGTATCTATAAAATAAGTAGTTTTATGATCAGGAGACCATCCCAAACCATTTGCAATAGTGGTTTGGGGAATTAATACCTTGTAGTTTCCCTCTTGATCTATTCTATAAAAACATCCCGCCCCCTCTTTTACTGAAAGACTCATTGTACCAGCATAGATCGCTCCATCTGGTCCAATTTTGCCGTCGTTAAACCGTATGTTTTCATCAAAGTTAAATGGAGGTTGATGTAATAATTGTTGTGATGTGGTGGTCCTATTAAATTCAACTATTCCCTCTTGTGTACCTAAATAATAAATTGAATCATTTTTATGTACAGCAAAACCTACTCTACTACCTATCAAAAATTCCTCATTTTGATAAGTACCAAGATTTAAAA
This sequence comes from Flammeovirga sp. AWQ4_249, assembly GCF_056161045.1. Lineage (NCBI taxonomy): Bacteria > Pseudomonadati > Bacteroidota > Cytophagia > Cytophagales > Flammeovirgaceae > Flammeovirga > Flammeovirga sp. AWQ4_249. The sequence continues at coordinate 60,229 of NZ_JBSWYJ010000025.1, read as the reverse complement.
AATTAAGTGTAGTTTTTTCTATATCAACCCACATTAACTCATTATTCTCTTCAATCCAAATTGGGCCTTCACCTAGAGTAGCTTTACCATTATATATTAGTTTTGCTTTTTCCATCTTCTAATCGTCTTGCATGATTGCTCCTCGACCTCCATCCATAAGAATAGTAGTACCCGTAATAAAAGAAGAGTAAGGTGAAGCTAAAAATGCACATTGTGCTCCGATTTCCTCCACTGAGCCTAATTTATTGACCGGATGTCTTTTTTCAGTTCTTTCTTTTTCTGCTTTTGGATCATCAAATGAATCGAACCATTTATCGGCTCCTTCAGTTTGGATAAATCCTGGCGCTAATCCAACGATTCTTATACTTGGTCCCCATTCTATTGCCATGCTTCTTACTAAACCAGTAAGTGCTGTTTTGGTAACATTGTAAGGGAAACAACCTGGGATAGATGAATAGGCATGGTTTGATGCCATTATTTCAATTACACCTATATCACTTTTATCTAAATATGGTTTACACAGTTTGCTTAAATACCAATGTGATTTTAGATTAAGATTATGATTTCTTTCCCAATCTTCAAGTGAACAATTTTCTGCTCCTTTGAAGACATTCATTCCAGCATTAGAAACTAATATATCAATTTGGCCAAACTCTTCAACTACTTCTCTAACAAATCGATCAAGGTCTTCTGTTTTTGTAACATCACAAGAAGAATAAAATGCCTTTTGTCCTTCTGCTTCAACTTCTTGGTAAAAAGTAGTCACTGAAGTGGAATCATTACTTCTCATTCCACACCCTGCAATAGCACAACCTGCTTTTGCCATCATTTTTGCAATACCAGCTCCAATTCCACTGGATACGCCTGTTACAATGGCTACTTTTCCTGATAAATCTATGGATAACATTTTATCTTTATTATGAATTAAACATAGAAATTATCACTAATTTCAACAATACCTGGATGCTTTTCCATTTCCTCTTCGATCAAATCAATGCCTAAACCTGGTTTATCAGATAGAATCAATTTACCATCTTTGATATTTAAAGGCGTATCAATAATTGTATCTCTCCAAGGCACATCAGTAAACATGATTTCTAAACGGAAGAAGTTGGGTACAGAAGCACATACATGACCACTAGCAAGAGTTGAAAGAGGTCCATTTGGATTATGAGGAGCTAACAATACATTGTATGCTTCCATCATTGTTGCCATTCTTTTCATTTCAGAAGGACCACCACATCTTGTAATGTCTGGCATTAAAATATCGCAAATACCTAATTCAAGTACCGGACGAATACCATGTCTTGTGTAATGACGTTCACCAACACAAATCGAAATTTCTGGATTCAACCTATCTCTAAAAGCTTTAAGCATATCGTGATTCTCAGGACCTAATGGTTCTTCAAACCAAGTAATATTCAAGTCTGCCATTCGATTACCCATGGTAATTGCAGTTTTAGCATTGAGCATAGCATGTGTCTCAATCATTATATCAAAATCATCACCTACTGTTTCTCTTACTCCTTTTGCAATGTTATAGGCATGATCCATCTGTTGTTGTGTCAAAGCCATAGTAGATGATGCTCCACTACCTTCTTCTCCATAGAAATAGTTTGTATGAGCAAATGGATCAAATTTTAAACCTTTGAAACCTGCATCCACAACTTTTTGTGCTTGTTTAGCATAATCTTCTACAGTATGTGCTCCATTAATAAACCAATAATTGGCATAAAGATTAATTTCATTTCTAAACTTACCTCCTAAAAGCTCGTACATTGGCATGCCATATTTCTTTGCTTTTAAGTCTAATAAAGCCATATCAAGACCACTGATTGCGCACATACTCACTCCAAAAGGTCCTACCCAGTTGAGGTCTCTATATAACTTAGTCCAAATATAATCTGTTTTCAAAGGGTCCATTCCTATGATTAACTTACCTGCATGTTTAGTAGCCGCTTCAATCATAGGGCTACCAGGCCAGTTAGTACTTTCACCAACACCTGTCAACCCTTCGTCTGTATATATTTTTATCATTGTCCAGTTGTACTTGATACCTTGTACTAACCAAACTTTTACATCTGTAATTTTCATTTCAATACTTCTTTGCTAGTTCTATTACATAATACCGTATTTATCAAAAGATGCCTTTGCAGATATGCCTCCTTCGATTGCTTGTTTTACAATTTTCTCGCCTCTAGCTTTTTCAAAAGCACCTTGTAAAACTTCTTCTTCAATGGCTTTAGGAATAATACAAACACCATCCATATCTCCCACTACAATATCTCCATCGTTGATTCTTGTTCCATCAATTTCTATTGGAACTCTAAAGTCTATTACTTTACCTCTTGGTCCTTGATCTTGAGCATATCTACCATATGAGAAAGTAGGGAAATCTAATTCTAAAATACCCTCAGTATCTCTAGAATATCCATTGACAACAGCGCCTGCTGCTCCAAGAATTTTGGCTCTAGTACTCATTAATTCACCCCAAAGTGCATAACTTGGTGATGCTCCTGTACAGATATAGACTTCATTTTTCTTCAAGTCATCCAAAGCTTCTAACATCAAACCAAATGGTTTTGACATAATAGGATTATGACTCGATTCACTTAATTCTTCAAAACAATCAGCTTCTAATACTGTCATTGCTCTTCCCACTACAAACATATCATCTCTAAGTGGTTGTACTTGGGGTGGCATAAATTGATGAAAATACCCCATTTTATCCATTATATCACCGATAACAGCTGAAAATAATTCTTCTCTAATTAGACCAAATAATTCATCATCATTAGCCCAAGTTACTTTTTCTTCTACTAAATGTTCCATCAATTATATCTTTAATAAAATTCTTATTCTTGTACTTTACTTCCATTTAATGCATAGAATAATAAGTAGGCTTCTGAAAGCACTACGATTATCCATGTCCATTGCCAATCACCTTGTAAGGCATCTGCCATAATTCCTTGAATCCAAGGTAAAATTGCTCCACCTGCTACACCTATCATTAGTACGCCCGAACCTTTTGCTGTATATGAACCCAATTTGTTGATGGCAAGTGTAAAAATTGCTCCCCACATTACAGAATGCAATAGTCCAATTCCAGCGATTAACCATAGTTGCTCAGTAAGCATTGCTCCTATTGACAATGCAATCGCTACCCCTGATGTTACTGCCAATTGAATATTTCCAGATATATTTTTTAGGAATGATCCTAAGAATCTACCCGCTAACATGCCACTCCAAATAAGTGTAACCATTAAGGCATATACTTCTTTTTCAATATTTAGACTTTGTGCATGTAATACGATATTAGAACCAATACAAACTTCAGCACCTACGTAAACAAAGATTGCTATTACTCCAAGTCTTAAGTGTCTAAAACTCCAGACACTTCTATCTCCCGCATACTCTTCTTGTTCTGTATCTTCAGCAGGATCTGGTAGATGAAGCATTTTTAATCCAAAAGCAATTAAAATGACAATACCAGCAAAGACACATAATGGTAGAATGATATCAGACACTTGAGGAATGCTCCCTCCAAAAATGATAGAGGCAACAAATAATGGTGCTATAGCTGTACCTACTGAGTTTACAGCTCCAGCAATAGTCAGACGTGTAACTGCACTTGTCCCTGGTACTTCACATGCTGCAATAAAGGGATTTGCAACTGTTTGTAAAATCGACATGCCACAACCTTGTAAAAAAGCTCCAATCAAGAAAATGATATAAGCCACAGGTATAGTTGCATCAGCAATTTGCATTGTACCAAGTGATTCATTGAGCATTGCAGAAGTAGCTTCGATCAACAAAGAAACTGCCGCAATCCCTAACCCTACCATTAGGGTCACTTTATGTTTATATTTTTCGATTAGGTTAGCTGCAAAGTTTCCTGTTGCAGGATACCCCATAAAGAATGTGAAAACGATTAAAGTTGTTAATGTATTTTTTAAGCTATTTGATTCTGATAAGAAAGCTTGTTGTAATGGGGCTAAAAATTGTTGGTTGACTACAGTTAGGAAACCTATTAAGAAAAATAGCCCTACCATAATTAATAATGGTACAGTATAATTTTTTTTCTCCTGCTGAACAGGTTGTTGTTCGATGACTGACATATTATTTTTTATAAATAAAAGTGGTTACTGATCTTTTTGGAATTGAGTTTACTGCAGCAGAAGCTTTTAAATCATTTTTTTCATCTGTAACATAAACCTCTTTTAATTCAAATGATTGATCATTGAAAGAAGGATTGAATGGGATTTCTTCTTCTGATAAATTGGTATAAACGACAACCAATTCTTCTTTATCAGGTGAGATGAATGATGTACCTACAACAGGTAAGTCTGATTCAATATTCATTTCAACTCTTTCAAAACCAGGACGAATAAATCTACTATAGTTCCCTAATGCCCAAAGTGTTTTGTGAGCGATATGTGTACCGCTTTCTCTTATATCTCCTTCATTTCCTCCTTCAGGAATGACTTCAACTAGACAAAATCTATTTTTGTGATTCCATCTAATTAAATCAATAGCCGTCCAATATGACCAAGAGGTTACATTTGCAAAGTTTAAATCATGATTAATTACATTGGACATAACCAAAGCTATATCCATAGTTGAAGCCTCTTTATAACCAGGGAAATAATCATATTCTTTACTCAACATACTCCATTCTGTTTGGCTTAAGGCTATTCCATTTTTTTGAGCTGCATTTAATGCTAAAGTTCTAGATTCTTCCATTTCTTTGAAGTTTCTATCTAACCAGTAGCTATGTGCACTCATGATTGGTTTTACAGAAGGTAAATTTTTGATTGAAATAGCAGATGTATCACTAAAAAAGTCTTCAATCTGATTACTTCTTTCTCTCTCTGATTTTTCTTTATAAAGATATTCCCAATCTGCTGCTTCTCCCAGCATTATTTTAGAATCGATTCCTCTACTTACAAAGACACTATCGATATTTTTCACAAAATGGTAAATCTCTTTATTGTGAGCTGGTGTTCCCTCTTGTCCTTTTTTATCCCAATTATATTGAGGTTCATTGACAGGGCTAAGTAGGTTAAAATTGATTCCTTCTTTTTTGAAATGTTCAATAACGTCAGCAATGTATACCGAATAGTCTTTATAGCCGTTTGGCTTCATATTAAAATTAGTTCCACCTGGTGCATAACCTTTCCCATTTTTGGTATAAGCTACCTCTGGAGTAATACTAAAAAGTATAAAGTTATCTACACCTTCTTTAACTGCTTTTTGAGCAAAGAATTGTTGTCCCATTTCTTTACCCCAATCATAAGTGCCATCTTCTTCTAAAAAACTTTCACTTCTTCTTGATAGATCCTTGATATTACTTGAATCTCCAAGTTCTGTAGTTCCACCTCCAAGGTTAAAGCGCCATCCAGATAATCCGATGCCTTGAGGTTGACCTTTTTTTATTTTTTGTGAGAAAAATAAATCCGCTATTTGCTCTTTTTCTTTTTTGCTCCAATAGGTTCCTATCCAATTCCCTGCCCAACAATCTGAAGCTGAGAAAAACTCTAATTCCTGAAACTTCTTATCCGTGTCAATATTAACTTGAGCTTTTTTCTCTGTTGGAGGATTGCTCCCCCAACAGATTTGGTTTAGGATAAAAAGTATGCTGATTGACAATAAGTATCTCATATTGTTTTATTTATAAATAACGGTTGTTACTGATCTTGGTAATAAAGGTACTTTTCTATCACCCTCTTTTATTTCTTCTTTATACAAATCATAATCTTCACTAGTTACATAAGATTCAACCGCTTGCATGCTGTTGTCTATTTTAGCTTCGATGCCGATTTGCTTATCCGATAAGTTTGTATAAACAATTACAACCTCATCAGCACTTGGTGAAATAAAAGCAGATGTTAAGAGATTTGCATCTCCATCAATTTCAATATCTATTCTTTCAAAGCCTGGACGTACAAAACGGCTAAAGTTACCTAGTGCCCAGAGTGTTTTTGTTGCGGTATGAGTTCCTGAATTTCTAATGTCACCATAAGCACCATCAGAAGGTGTCACGCTTACTAACATAAACCTATTTTTTTGGCCCCATCTTTCTTGATCCATAGCAGTCCAGAATGACCATGATGGAACATTAGCATAATTCAAATCATGGTGAATAACTTTTGCTAATTGAAGTGCTACATCATTATAGGTCGCTGATTCATGTCCAGGATAATCTTCATAAGAACTGCTAAGTAAACTATATTCTGTTTGGAATAAACTTAATCCATTTTGAGATGCTTTTCTATAAGCTTCAGTTCTTGTTTCTCTCATAATTTCAGAAGTTTGATCAATCCAATAACTATGAGAAGATATAGCTGGTGCTACATGACTAAACTCTCCGATATTTAATTCAGAATCATGACCAAATAATGTCTCAATTTGATTACTGCTATTTTCATTTCCTTTTACTTTATAAAGATATTCCCATGTTGCTGCTTCACCTACAAGAAGTTTAGTATTAATATTATTTTCAGTAAATGACTTATCTAATGCTTCTACGATACTATAAATTTCAGCATTTGTAGCTGGGCTACCTTCTTGACCGGGGGTATCCCAAGCATATTGTGGTTCATTAATAGGGCTATAATATTTGAAGTTAATTCCTTCATTACCGAAGTGTGAAATTACTGTAGAAACATAATCGGTATGTTCTGCTAATTTACCTTCCGCTAAATTATAGTTTACTCCACCAGGTGAATAACCTTTACCATTTTTGGTCATAGAAACTTCAGGTGTAATACTAAACATTACAAAATCGTCCACACCATATTCTTTCGCTTTTCTAAGAAAATATTGCTGACCCATTTCTTTGTTCCAATCCATTACTCCATTCCCTTCCAAGAAACTTTCACTTCTTCTAGATGGATCTTCTATATCACTTGCTTCACCTTGTTCAGCTGTTCCACCACCTAGATTAAATCTCCATCCAGAAAGACCAATTCCTTTAGGATATTTCCCTTCTATTTCTTGAGAGAAAAGAAGTTCAGCAATTCCTGCTTTTTCAGATTCATCCCAATATGTTCCTACCCAGTTTCCAGCCCAACAATCTGAGGCCATAAAACTTTCCATTTTTTGGTGTTTCACACCTACTTCAACATAGGCAAAAAATTCTTTATCATTTGGCATTTTTGGAAGATCATGATCTGGTTCAAATACATATTGATCAGTACAAGCTCCCAAGCCTAGTAATGCTGCTAGATATGCTAATTTTATTTTTTTCATTTTAATTAGAAGTTAGGATTTTGATCAATTGCTCCATTTGACAATTGTATTTCGATATATGGAATTGGGAATACAAGGTCTCTATCTTCTTGGAAGTAATAACCTTTGTTACTTGATTCCACCTGATTATCAATCTCATATTGATCAGTAGAAGTTTCAGTATTGTATTTTACAAATGAACCATTAGGTCCCATGATATTACAAATCACTTTTTTCCCATTATCAGCATCCCATCTTCGGATATCATCTAAACGATGAAATTCACCACCTAATTCTAATCTTCTTTCATTACGAATTGCATCTCTAAGCTCAGTTCCTGATGAAGTTATATCCTCTAAACTAACTCTTTGTCTAACTTGATTAAGTGCCATTTTTGCGGTAGCTTCATCACCTGTATGATAAGAAGCTTCTGCATACATAAGTAATACATCAGCATATCTCATAAATCTATGATTTAACTCCTGAGTTGCATTATTGTAAGGTGTTATTCTTTGGCTCTGAGGAATATAAAATTTTCTATTAATTCTAGCTGATTTATGTTTTGATGGGCTAATTGTAATTGAAGATTGATCATCATCCCCTATAACATTATCTCCATCTTTGACAATTGTCCATTGTAGGCGCTCATCATCACCTGCATCAAGAAATGCTTTTTCAAGATTACTTGTAGGAAGGCCCCAAGACCAACCTGAGTCATCACGAGAACCAGTCAATACAGATACTTGAGATCCTAGACCGTATTGTGTATCAGCAATAAATTGTCCTTCAAATACTCCTTCAATACTGTTATCAAAATCTGCATTCCAAACTTGACTAAAATTAGCTAATAATCCATATTCTGCTGAATTCACTACTTTAGTAAACATTTCTTTAGCTTCAACATATTTTTGTTGAAAAAGATACACTTTACCCAAGTAAGCCATTGCTGCTCCTTTGGTAGCCTTACCCCTTTGATCTATACTATATTCACTTCTTGCAGGTAGATCTTCAATAGCGTCTTGAAGATCTTGCTCAATAAAAGCGTAAACATCTGAGACATTATCACGCCCTTTTCCCTGTGTATCTTCTGGAAGTAAAACTTTATCCATAATTGGAATAGCACCAAAGTTTTTCACTAAATCAAAATGAAAGAATGCTCTAAGAAATTTAGCTTCTGCAAGCATACGATTCTTATCGTCTTCATTTTGTAAAGAAGCTCCTTGAATACCATCAATAGCAGTATTACATCTTTGAATTCCTTTGTATCTGTGTTCCCAAAATTCTTCAAGCAATCCGTCATATTTAGGATTCATATAGTGAGCCATTTTCAAAAATGAAGAAGGATCCTGAGTTGTATTACCCATCCACAAATCATCAGATGCCATGTCGGTTGCCAAATAAAAACCAGCAACTGGCCACCAACCTGAACCAAAGATACTTTGATAACAACCATTGATTGATGATTCACACTCTTCTGCTGTTTGATAATAATTATCCTGCGTTTGAGTTCCTAATACAGGTTGTTCAAGAAATTTAGAGCAAGAAGTTGAACTAGTTAATGCTAGTGCTACTAGAGCAACTTTTAATATATTTTTTGTGTTCATTCTAATTTTGTCTAGAAGTTCGCATTAATACCAATTAAGAAAGTTCTAGGTACAGGATATGAAAGGTAATCAATTCCATATGCTGTTGCCTTACCTGCAGATGCTGTTTCAGGATCTAAACCAGAGTAGTTTGTAATCGTGAATAAGTTTTGTGCTGAGAATGATACTCTCACCATATTATCACCAGTAATTTTTTCAGGTAAAGTATAACCGATTTGTAACAACTGTAACCTTAAGTAAGATCCATCTTCTACATAGAAAGAAGATACAGTATTATAGTTTTGGTTAGGGTCACTTACTGATAATCTAGGATGTGTGTTTGATGTTCCCTCTCCATGCCATGCAGAATTATAAGTTCCTGCCCAAACATTTTGATCATAATTACCAGACATGTAAGTATATTTGGTTGTATTGAAGATATCGTTCCCGAATTTACCATTGAAATTGGCTGTTAAATCAAAGCCTTTGTAAGCAAAGCTAAGGTTAAGACCTAGTACAATGTTGGGAGCTGGATTACCAATAAAAGTTTGATCATCTCCATCAATTTTACCATCACCGTTTATATCAGCAAATTTAATATCACCTGGCTGTGCATTTGGTTGCATCAACTGACCATTTTCATCTGTGTAAGAGTATACCTCCTCCCAAGTTTGGAAAATTCCATCCATTTGGTAACCATAGAATAAACTTACAGCTTGACCTTCTTCTGTTCTTGTTACTGGTGTACCAGCAAGAGAACCATCTACATATGGAGCTCCATCTACAAGTTCTAATGCTTTAGATTCTACATGCGTTAAGTTTAAACCAATGTTATACGTGAAATCACCTTTTGACTCTCTCCAATTAATTGAGAATTCATATCCTCTTGATTGCATACTACCAATGTTAGCCCACATTCTTGAGTTTGTATTTGGGTAACCTAAGTATAACGGGTTGTCTTTTTCCATTAGCATATCGTGTGATGTTTTTTGGAAAATATCAGCTACCATTGTTAAACGATCATCAAATAAACCAACATCTACACCGAAGTTAAAATCTTCTACAGTTTCCCATGTAAGGGTATTATTTCCAATTGAACTTAAAGATGTACCAGGTACTCTTTCTCCATTATAGCTATAATCTGTATAACCTATCAAACTTAAATAAGCTGAGTTAGAAATAGATTGATTACCTACTTGTCCCCAACCTGCTCTAAGCTTTAAGTTTGAAATTGTTTCACTATCTTTTAAGAAATCTTCTTCACTGATTCTCCATGATGCAGATAACGAAGGAAATACACCATATTGTTGATCAGTTGGGAATTTTGAAGAACCATCAGCTCTTAATGATGCTGTTAGGTAGTACTTATCGTTATAATTATATTGGAACCTACCTAAAAATGAAACTAATGAAGAAACTTCTGCATTACCAGATCCAAATTGATCACCTGTACCCGAATTAACATAATGGAAATTAGGGTCATTCGAAGGAACATCCGTTCTACCTGCTTGAGACCAGTCATAAACAAATTTTTCCATTGTAAAACCAGCCAATGCATTAAAATGATGCTTACCAAAATCCTTAGAATAATTTAATGTATTTGCCCAGTTCCATGATGAATTCATTGTGTTCCCTCTGTAGATCGAACTAATTTCACTTTGTTCTAGAGGGTCAATGTAAAACTCTGGTGTAAATGAGTTTGTTTGTTGATAATAACCATTAATACCATACTGTGTTTTTAATTGTAAACCTTCTGCCAGGTCATATGTCAAATAAGAATTTAATAAAACACCAAAAGCAGTTCCATTGTCATTATCAATCGCTCTATCAACAACACCTGCAGGGTTCCAAACTTGGTTATTGTAAGAACGTTGGTAATTATCATAAGGATTGTCAGACCATTCATCTTCTGGTTTATAAACTGGAGTTGTTGGGTCCATTGTCATAGCAGAACTTAATACATTAGGAGTTGTTTCCCAACCTTCAACTCTTGGAGCAAAATCAACTCCGAAACTCACCTTATCATTTACTTTATAAATAGTATTGAAACGTGCCGTAATTCTATCATAATAACCTGCATCATATTGTGAATTTTGCTTATAGTAAGATAAACTACCTGAGTATTGAATTTTTTCTGCTCCACCTTGGAAGCCTAAATTATAGTTTTCAGTCATTGCATAGTCATTGACTACTTGGTCCCACCAATCAGTACCTTCAGATGTATCACTCAAAGGGTTCCAGCCTGGTTGAATACCGTCATTCAATCTTCTAGCTTTATATACCATCTCATATTCTTCAGGACCAGCAAGTTCAGGTTTTGGCATTTGTTGCATACCTACTGATGCTTTAAAATTAAATTTCATTGGTCCTTCCTTACCTTTCTTAGTAGTAATTAGAACAACACCATTCGAACCACGAGTACCATAAATTGCTGTTGCAGAAGCATCTTTTAAGATTTCAATACTTGCAATATCATCTTGGTTTAAGAAATTAATATTATCACCAACAGGCATACCATCTACGACAAATAATGGGTTAGATCCATTTATCGTTGTCATACCACGAATGATAATATTTGGCGCTGAACCAGGGTTACCTGTAGAGTTCGTAATCTGTACACCGGCTGCTTTCCCCTGTAATGACTGTAATGCGTTATTAGTAGTATTTGATTGCAAATCTTCCGCTTCAACAGAACTAATAGAACTTGTTAAATCTGATTTTTTTGAGGTTCCATAGCCAATAACAACCAGTTCTTCCAATTCTTCTACTGATACTTTTAAGGTGAGATCAAATTGTCTTTTAGTACCTACAAAAACTTCTTGTGTTTCATAACCAATATAACTTACTACAAGAATACTTTCCTCTGCTACATCTTTGATACTAAAACCACCATTAAAATCAGTAATTGCACCTTTTGTAGTTCCTTTTAGTAAAACACTAACCCCTATAATGGGCTCACCAGCCTCATCTTTAACTATACCCTTGATATCATCTTGGGCATAAAGAGTGTTAGCTGTCAGTGCTATAAGTAGCACTGACAATAATATTCTAATTTTTTGCATGATTGTTTGCTTGTGATGTTATTTAATTAGATAGAATTGAGACTTTTTTAAGTGAGAATCAAACACATATCTATAAGTGCCAGATGCAGGAATCTCCCAATCTAACGGATCCTCTCCTCCACCTTGAACATTGAATAATGGATCATTTCCATTGTTCCATTTCCAAAAACTAGGAGCATACCACCAACCCCATGGATGATAAGAACATAAGAATGGAGCAATAGTATTGCCTTCTTCTAAAGAAATTTCCACTGACCAACGATACATATTCTCTGGGTCTTTAGTCATTTTAGCTCCTTCTGTTGGAGTCCAATCTGCATAACCTGGAATATTTCTACCAATTACCATTAATTCAATCTTGAAACCGCCATATTCTTCCGTCATATGTGTACCCATTGGATCAGGTTCTGTAGGAGTATATTTTGTGACTGAATAGGTCATACTTTCGATATTGATCATAATCTGATAATATCCAACTTCAGGTAAAATAAATGGTATAGAAGAAATAGTACCATCTACATCCATGATTAAGGCTTCATTATTAGCTGGGTCAATACCATATGCATAAGGAGCAAATGAAGTTTGAGGAGTGAACCTTAATTCAGTGTTTGCTTTTTCTGCATAATATGAAACCTGATAAGTATAATCAGCTGTTTTATCCATCAACATTGGTCTTCCTACAATTGCTTGTCTGAATTGAGCTTCAGTGTCAAAGTCAACTAAGTACATAGATGGGAAATTAGGAGAAGATTGTACTTCTAATGTTCCTTCTGCAATTAGTTTATTTCCTCCATTATCCATTACAGTTACTGTAATAGGATGAATACCAATGTTATTTCCTACAAGAATATTTTTATTATAAGCGTATAATTGAGGATCTTCAAATTCTGTGATTTGTTCTGAATAGAAATCTCCAATTTCAACATCAATTGAAGCAAGTGACATATTATCAACCACCTCAAAAATTAAATTGAATTCTGCACTACTAGATCCTAATAATACATTATCCTGTTGAGGTTTAATCGTAAATTCTGGTGCTGTAAAGTCAGCATCCATCGTTACTAATACTTCTGTTTCAGTCATTCTGTTACCTAAGTCATAAACTTGAATGGAAACAGGGTAAGACATTTCACTTAGTGTATCTTTAGAAAAGATTTCATAGAAAAGATCATATTCATAGATAATAGTATCATCCTTATTGAGCATGATATCTTTATTTAAGAATAAACCTTCATTTTCCATATGGATATGATGTAATCCATCCTGATCTGTGATAACTCCTTCTAATTGAATAGTTGAGCCTGGTTCTGTTTTAATGTGCATTTCGCTCATCGTGACAACAGGCGCTAGTCCATCCACTTCTTGAAAAGCATCATCATCTTTTTGGCATGAAAATACTAGTAAGAGTGAACTCAGAAAAATTAATTTTGTAAATAAATTTCTCATCTCATTTCATCTTTTTATTGTAAAAAAAATATGTTGTTTGTGTATGTTAGTTGGTCAACTTTCTTTTAATATTTGAAAGTTTTTCAACTTTATTAGGATTGAAATCATCAGATTTCATATAAGTAATAATGCTATTATAAAGGCTTCTCGCCACTTTTCTATCTTTAGGTAAATCATATAAATTCATTGTACTAACAACTAATTTACCTTTCCCTACTTGAGCTTCAAATAATGTTGATAAATCTCTATTCTTAAAGAAATTATCTATTACGATAACAATTGGATCTACTTCTAAACCATCGATTTTTGCAGCTTTAGATTTTTTACAAAGGTCCCACCATTGCCAGTTGGTATGGAACTCTGTTGGGAAATTATTAAATACTTTATGTTTTGGATCACAAAGGATTCCCATTGTACCAGCTTGATCTGGAAATAATATTGGACTCCAAAATACAGGTACAAATTTACCTTCAACACCTTCAATTTCACTAAGATTTGGAGTGAATAAAACATCCTTTCCTTGATTCAATGCTTTTTCTGCTTTATTCCAATTTCCAGTTACAAGTATATCATTTTTATCTGCTAATTCAGTTTCAGGATATACCCAAATTGACCACTTATTTTTGTAAGAAGTGTTTTTAATTTCTACTACCACTTCTAATTTTTTAGGTTGTTTTATTTCTTTTAAATCAAAAGAAATAGATCCCACAGTAACAACTCCTCTTTTTATTTCTTTATTTGCAATAACTCCATTTTTAATAACGGAATTATCTAAACAATCAAAAAGACTCCATTCAACATTTTGATTTGGTAAGTCTTTCCAGTAATTCGCCATTTTTATTGTTCCTTTAAAAGACTCCTTATTTGAGAATACTGCTTTTTTAAAATCTAATAATGGTACTAATTCAGAACAAAATTCTTTAAAACCTTCAGGTGTAATGATTCCTTTTGAATCCCAAAATGCATCTAAAATTCCTACTAACGCCATACCTTGACCAGGAAAGTCATGTAAGTCTAACATTTGAATTCCAGAAATTTCTTTCGTTTTTAATGCTCTTTCAAGTTCTTCCTTATAAAGAATTTTTGCCAGTTGACCAGAACTTTTAAGATAATCATCAGCTCTATCTAAGATTCCTTTTTGTTTCATATCATTTCTGATAGCTTCAAAATTTAGAGGCTGTAGAACACCATTGTACTTTTTGATTTCATTCATGTTAGGAAATACAGAATACTGCCCAACTTCATGTGTAATCACTGGAACTTTTACAAAAGATATACTGTTTGAAAAGTCAATATTGAAGCTTGGAGGATAAGCATCAAAAACACCTTGACCACGAATCCAGCCATCTTTTGACCATTGAGTGATCCAATAGTCATCTGCAGATTCAGGGATTGTACCATGAGGCTGTTGGAATGAGAATGTAGATACCGTATATAAATGTCTGTTATCTTTTTCTTTTAATCTCTCTACCAAACCATTAAGTGCATCAAAATCACCTTCTAATTCATTACCCATTGACATCAAACAAAACGACGGATGATTACCATAATTGTCAATAATTCTGTCCGCTTCATCTTCCATCCATTTTACCATTTGAGGATCAATACCATATTCAAGCGACCAGTTTGGTAATTCTACTTGTAAGTAAAATCCCATTTTATCAGCTACTCTAAATGCTGCATCTGGAGGACACCATGAATGGAAACGAATATGATTCAAACCATAGGCACGAGATGTTTCAAACACTTTTTTCCAGCCTTCTTCTTCCAAAGGAGGATGACCTGTAAGAGGAAATACTGCACACTCTAAAGTACCTCTGAAAAACGCTTTTTCTTTATTGATAAAAATATCATTTCCATTTGCTATTACTTCTCTTAAGCCAAAAAATTCTTCAGTAAGTATCTCATTTTCATTACTAATACGAAGTTTATATAACTGAGGATCAAATTCATTCCACAAGTTAAAGTTTCCATCAAATTCAACATTAAATTTTGAAGTTGGTTGTACTTCTTTTGTAAATAAGATATGATTTGATGTGTCTAATACTTCGATAAATAATGGATCATTATTTCCTTTTCCTGCAATCTCAACATTAATTGATTTAGTAGATATATCTGTATTGATTACAACTTTTTGAATATTATAAATAGAAGATGGTCTCAAGGTCATATTTCCTAAGATACCATTCCAAATAATCTGCGTAGTTTCAGTATATGCATGTGCATAATCATGTTTCTGATTAATAGCTCTAACTCCTTTACTATCAAACAGATGATATTGTCTACTATTATCAATACAAATTGTAATTTCATGTTCACCAGGAGTTAGATTTCCTAAGTTGATTTTATGAGCCGAAACAAGACTATTATCATCTCCTTTAAATTCCCCATCAATCCAAACTTCAGATTTCCAAATTACTCTTTCTAATTCAAGTTCTATTGTTTTTCCTTTCCAAGTTTCAGGAACAATAATCTTTCTCTGATACCAAGCCGGTCCTATATAAGTATATCTTCTACTTAATTCAAATAGGTTATCACGACTCATATCTGGATCTCTCGTTACTTTAGTTCCTAACTTATTTTCATCTAAAGTAGAAGGTAAAGTGATTTCAGTACCATTATTAATCTTCTTTGTGTACCATTTTTGTTGATGACCTAAGTTTAATGAATCTAAAGTCACAGTCCATGCTCCAGAAATATCTAATATTGGTCTTTCTTTATTTGTACAGCTAAATAATGCGAATAAAATAAAAGGTAGTATTTGTTTCATACTTTGTTTGTTCATCTGCTCTAATAAGTATAATCACAAATGTACTTCATACGTTTATTAATAATAATAGTATAAAATACAATTTTATGGACAAAAAACGCATGAATAAAAAATTGCATCTTTTGTCCATAATTAAAAAAATAGACTTATTTAATTTCTTTGATAATTGAAATTACATTTTTGGATACCTCGGTAATTTTTTGATAATCAAATGTCCCATTTTGGTTTTTAACAAATAAATTACTTCCTATTCCAACACAGTGAGCTCCAGCTTTTATCCATTTTTCTATATTACTCTTCTCAGTTGTTACTCCTCCTGTAGGCATAATATTTGTCCAAGGACAAGGTCCTTTTACTCCTTTAATAAATTCAGGTCCTCCTACTTGTGCTGCTGGAAATATTTTGACAAGTTCTACTCCTAATTGTTCTGCCTTGCCAATTTCAGTTACTGTACCACACCCAGGGCTAACTGCAATTTTTCGGCTATTACACAATTTTATAACTTCCTCATTTAGTGAAGGGGATACTATAAAATCTGCTCCCATTTGAATATAAATTCCTGCTGTTATAGGGTCTATGATAGAGCCTATGCCTAAAATCATTTCTGGAAGTTCAGTCCTTACATATTTCAATAGTTCTTTAAATATGACATCAGCTGCATCGCCACGATTTGTAAATTCAAATACTCTTGCTCCTCCTTCATATGTTGATTTTAATATTTGTTTGGCTATTTCTATATCATGATTATAAAAAACAGGGATAAAGCCTACTTCTCCCATTTTCTGAAAAACTTCTATTCTTGTAAAATTTGCCATTTGTTTATTTCATTTAGCGAGAAACTAATCCCATATCTTCTCCTTTAGCTAATTCTTTAATTTCTCCTTCAGTTGTAATCAATACATCACCAGGAATTGTATGTTTTAATGCAGAACATGCCGCCATTATCCCTGTAGTTTCTTCTAAAGATTTATTTTTTAATTGACTATATATCAACCCTGACATCATTGCATCACCAGCACCAATACGATCAACAATTGTTTTAATGTCAAATTCACGTGATTGGTAATGATCAATTCCATCAAAAAGAATCGCACTAATACTGTTATGAGAAGCTGAGTAAGACTTTCTTAAACTTGTACCTACTAATTTTAGGTGAGGAAACTTTTCGTAAACTCTTTTTGGAGCATCATGATAAGAGTCTTTTTCTTGAAATTTAATATCTAATAAAATTTCTGCATCATTCATACCAGCTACCACAATATCACACAACTCCACAAGAGGTATCATTATTTCACTTGGCTCATTTGTATATTTCCATAGCTTTGATCGATAATTCAAATCACATGAAATGATAATGTTTTTTTCTTTGGCAACTAATAATGCTTCTTTACATACTTTTGCTGCATTTATAGAAAGTGCAGGTGTAATACCAGTCCAATGAAACCAAGTCACTCCCTCTAAACATTTATCCCAATCGATGATTCCCTCCTGGAGTAACATGATACTAGAATATTCCCTATCATAAATAACTTGTGACTTTCTATCACCTATTCCATTTTCAAAATAATAGGTACCTAATCTTCCTCCATCTTCATGGATATAGTTTGTATCAACATTAAAAGAAGATAATTGCTTTAGACCATTTTTTGCAATTGTATTTTTAGGTACACTAGTTATAAACCTCGTATTAATTCCTAAATGTGATAAGCCAATAGCCACATTTGATTCTGCTCCTCCATAGTTTACTGCAAATTTACCTGACTGAATAAACCTTTGATTATCAATAGTTGACAATCTCAAAAGTAACTCTCCAAAAGTAGCAACTACATTATTTTGCTTAGAATTATTCATTTATGTTAGTCTATTTATTTTATATCAATGACCAAAACTAATTTCATTTAATAGGATAAAACATAGTTTTTTTAAGCGTTTTATGGACAATTCTACTAATCAATTTCTATCAGAGTGAGAATAAGAACAATCTCAATTATGTTAAAAATAATTAAATACTCCTCAAAAATGATAAACTATAACACTCTACACATGGCATTAGTATTTATTAAATAATTGTGTTTTATACATTTTTAATTTATTAGTTATTTGTGGATACAAAAAAATGAAGTGGACTAAATTACTAGCAAAATGAGAAAAAAAGCAAAAGGATTTGAAGGCGAAATCAGCATTAATTATAGCGATGACATAAAAAATATTTTAAAGAAAAAACCATTTTTTAATTCCATTTTCATCACTGATATTGGTTACTATCCAAAGGCTTTACATCATTTCAGAAAGAGAGATGAAGGGGCAGAAGAATGTATATTGATCTATAATATTTCTGGAAAAGGAACAATAACTATTAACCAAAAAAAATACAAACTAAAGTCAAACGAAGCGATAATTATTCCTAAAGGTGTAGCTCATTCTTATGAAAGTGATGAGGTTGACCCTTGGACAATCTTCTGGATACATTTTACTGGAAATGATATTCACCTTTTTAATGATATCATTGGTGATAAGATCTCTTTTGATAATGAATCTAATGGTAAATATAAAGATCGTATCAAGATGTTTGATGAGATTATTTATGTATTAGAAGCGGGAATGTCTAATGATAATATTGAATATGCAAATATGATTTTTGGGCATTTAATTTCTTCTTTTAAATATATCAAACAATTTAATCTTTCAGAAGCTAAAAGACACAATATAATTATAAGTAGAACACTTAAATATTTTAATAATCATATCAATTCTACTGTAAATATTGCAGACTTGGCAGACCTTAATGAAATATCGGTATCTCATTTTACAAGGGAGTTCAAAAAACATCTAAATAAGACTCCTTTATCATATTTCAATGAATTAAAAATTGAGAAGTCTTGTGAAAAGTTGAAATTCACAACTTTAAGTATTAGAGACATTGCCTATAGTTTAGGTTTTGAAGATCAATTTTATTTTAGTCGTCAATTTAAAAAAGTAAAAGGAATGTCGCCGATTAAATATAGAAATGAGGTAACATCTAGTATTGAAGAAATTGCATAATTATTTATAAGGATTTTCTACTTTTTCTGAAGTTTAAACACAGAAATATAACTGGTTCTTTTACTTCAAAATCTAGTTCAGTTCGTTTTGCTTAGCGAACAGTTTTATTTGTATCTAAATTTGTTACTATACAATCCCGATGATCCATTCAAAATAGATATTTGTCACTTAAAATTATAGTTGGCAATCCATAGTTTTCATCTATCTTAATATCTAATTGTGTTGGTTTTAACTAATTTGTTTTGATCCGAAACTCAGAAATCAATTCAATTTTACGATGTATAAATAATTATAATCGAAGAAAAGATAGGTATTTCATGGCTTGTAATTAATGGCATAAAAAATTAAAAAAAGTAAAGTCCAAAAGTAATCCCTACTAGCTTATTTTGGCTTGTAGGGGTTGTTTTTGTATTTTATTGTGGAGCGTTTTCTGGGTCGTATTCTAAATTAGTTATACCTAAGTCAATTATAGATTGTGGTATTGGTCCTGTTAATTGATTGTTTTGTAAGTGTAAATAAGTCAACTTAGTAAGGTTTGGAGTGTCTACCTTTAAGGTTACACAAAATAGTATACCTTTCTTAACTTAGAGCGTTATGAAAAGATACGAAACATCATTTAAAGAAATGGTTGTAGAATTATTGAATTCAGGTCAATCATTAAGTAATGTGTCTAAAGATTATGGAGTAAATAAGATAACACTTCGTAACTGGCAAAAGAAATATAATAGCCCTGAAGGTTTATCAGGTAAGAAAACCCTTACGGCAGAACAAGAAGAAATTAAGAGACTCAAAAAAGCATTACAAGATGCAGAAATGGAGCGTGATATCTTAAAAAAGGCAGTAAGCATTTTCTCCAAAAAAGACTGAATAAATATGAGTTCATAAGTGATCATAAAGATCAGTATTCAGTTGAGAAAATGTGTCGAACTTTTAAGTTAAGCAGGAACTCTTTTTATAAATGGAATCGTAAGAATTCTAGAACCCCTTCACAGGCAAAGACATTATTCTATAAAACAGAAATCACACGTATTTTTGAAAAAAACCTTAGTATTTATGGAAGCTATAGAATACAAAAAGAACTTCTTAAAAATGGAATAAACCTATCTAGGAGCTATGTAGGACGCCTTATGCAGGAACTCGGTCTTAAAAGTATATTAAAGAGAAAGTTTGTTGTCACCACTGATTCTAAGCATGATCAACCAATTGCAGATAACCTTTTAGATAGGAATTTTCACGAAAATAGACTGGGTAAGAAATGGGTTTCAGATATCACTTATATAAAAGTAAGTGATAAATGGGCTTATTTAACTACGATGATTGATCTAGCAGATCGTAAGGTAATTGGTTGGTCATTGAGTGCAGATATGACCACAGAAAATACAGTCTTAAAAGCATCGGTAAACGCTAGAAATAATAGAGATATTGAAGAGGGATTCTTACTACACTCAGACAGAGGATTTCAATATAGCAGCACACTATTTACTTCGATTTTATCAGAGAATCCAACTTCAAAACAAAGTATGAGTCGAAAAGATTTGAGATTAAGAGGAGAAAACGTAGTTTTCGGGTACTAAATAATTGTAGCTGAAAGTTTCTTTAAAAGTATCAAATACGAATATCTTTATCGATTCAATTTTCAATCCATGGAACATCTGAGAAAAGAAGTAACTAAATATATTTATTGGTACAATAATAAAAGACTGCATTCAGCTATAGGTTATAAAACACCTTCTGAAAAAGAAAATGAATTAAAATTTATGAATTTAGAAAGGGTAGCTTAAAAATTGTATCCTTTTAGGTTGCTATTCCAGACCTCTTATATATCAAACAGGAACTTAATATCGAAATAGCCGATGCCGAAAAGCCTAGTGGGAAAGGGTTGATGGAGTTTTTTGGGAATACTTATTCTTTTTCAGTAGTGCTACCTCTTACAATTAATTCAGTTTCCATGTTATAAACTGTATTATCATAAACAACTTTAGGATTCTCTTTAATAATAGCTAACTGCTCTAGCAATACTGACATTCCTTTTTTGCCCATTTCAAAACCAGGTTGGTAGATAGTGGTGAGTTTTGGATTAGTAATGATGGCCAATTCTACATCACTGAAGCCTACAACAGAAACCTGTTCAGGTACTTGTATATCAAATTCTTGTAATGCTTGTATAGCACCTACAGCCAAACGGTCAGTGGCAGCAAATATTCCATCAATCTCTAAGTTACTTTTTGCTATTCTTCTACCAAAGAAATAACCTTCTTCTATAGAAACATCTTGGCTTAAGAATATCAGGTCATCGTTAACGGGTAAGTGATATTTCTTTAACGCATCTTTGTAACCATTCAATCTTAATTGGCCATTATAACTGTCTGGGTGACCTGAGATATGCACAACATTTTCTCTTCCCAAACGGATTAGGTATTCAGTTGCTTTAAAGGCTGCAGCATAATCATTGATAATAACTTTTGGGCAATGAATTTTATCCGAAACTTTATCTAAAAGTGTAACGGGTATCTGATGTTCTTGAAGCTTCTGAATAGTTTTGTAAGCCATCGTTGTATTTGCTAAAGAACCAACAACCCCATCTACTCTATTTAAAAGGAAGTTTTCTAAACCTTTAATTTCTTTATCAGGGTCTTCATTAGTTTGGTATAAAATAATCTGATAGTCGTTTTCACCTGAAATTTGAAGGATCCCACTAACGATAGAACTAAAAAATTCATTCAATAAATCTGGAATCAAAACACCAATCAGTTTGGATCTGTGGTTTCTTAAACCTTGAGCTAACTTGTTCGGAGTGTAACGCATTTCTTCAGATACACTTTTAATGTGTTGCTTTGTTTTTTTATTTATATCAGGATGATCCTTTAAAGCACGACTTACAGTGGAAACACTGTAACCTGTTTTATTAGCAATATCTATTAAAGTTGTTTGTCTCATTTGATTGATAAGGGATAACTATGCGATGTTTAAGACAAAGAAAAAGAGTAATAAATGTAAAAGTTTAAAACATTAACATTTGTTACGTCTTTTTGCAAACATTACCGCAAACGTTTGCGAAAACCTTTGCAAAGTGTAACCATCTGAAAAGCAACACTTAAAAGGTGATTTTCTCATTTCCATTAAAAAAGGGTACAGAATACATTTGTAGTGTATTCAAATCAAAACATCGCGATAAATCCTAATCGAATACCTCTTAAAGTAAAAAAATGTTTTTAATGAAATGAGATTATTAAAACTACAATTTTTATCAGTCCGACAATTACTCCTACTTCTTGTATTTTTTGTTACAGGAAGTGTTGTCGCTCAAAATTCGCCTATTAAAGGGCATGTTCAAGACGCTTCAGGTACACCAATGATTGGTGTGAACGTTCTTATTAAAGGGACAACAACTGGTGTTATCACAGACCTTGATGGTAATTTTGCACTGTCAGCATCATCTACAGACACAATTCATGTGAGTTATATCTCTTATGTTCCTCAAGATATAGTGGTAGGAAATAAGAAAGAAATTAACGTTACTCTACAAGAAAATGTTGAAGAGCTAGAAGAACTAGTAGTAATTGGCTACGGTGCAGAAAAGAAAAGTGATGCAACGGGTTCAATGGAACAAATTACTAGTGAGGACATGAACTCAGGTTTAATTTCTTCACCAGAACAGATGATGAACGGTAAGGTTCCAGGTGTACAGATGTCTCCAAATGGTGGTCAGCCGGGTGCAGCTACCTCTGTAAGAATTAGAGGTGTCAATTCAATTTCTGCTTCTTCTGAGCCTTTGTATGTCATTGATGGTGTGCCTATTGACAACAATAGAACAGGAATGGAAACTTCTGGTGATTTGGGTGTAAACTCTACATCAATGAACCCACTTTCAATGATTGCTCCTTCTGATATTGAGTCAATGACTGTATTAAAGGATGCCTCAGCTACAGCTATTTATGGATCAAGAGGTGCTAATGGTGTGATTATCATTAATACTAAATCGGGTAAAGAGGGCAAAACATCATTAACGTATGATGGATATGTTTCTTTCTCTTCCCCATCCAATAAAATTGATGTATTATCTGCAGATGAATATAGAGCAGCGGTAAATGACCCTAACAAAACAGGAACTGCAAGTACAGATTGGCAAGATGAAATTTTCCAAACTGGTGTTTCTCAAAATCATAATGTTGCATTTAGTGGAGGTACTAAAAACTTTAATTATAGAGCTTCTGCAGGTTACTTATACCAAGAAGGTACGGTGATTGGGTCTGATTTAGAGCGTATCAACGCTAGAATCAACTTACAACAAAAGATGTTCGATGATAAAATGACGATTCGTTTTAACATGAACAACTCTAACTACAAAACCAACAATTTACCAGAACAACAAACAGGTGGTTTCCAAGGTGGTGTGATCAATAACGCTTTAAAAATGGATCCTACTCAGCCTGTTTACAATGAAGATGGTACATATAATGAATATTCTCAAGATGTTCGTAATCCAGTGGCGATGGCT
The DNA here is from genome assembly GCF_056161045.1 of Flammeovirga sp. AWQ4_249. NCBI lineage: Bacteria > Pseudomonadati > Bacteroidota > Cytophagia > Cytophagales > Flammeovirgaceae > Flammeovirga > Flammeovirga sp. AWQ4_249. The sequence continues at coordinate 36,598 of NZ_JBSWYJ010000025.1, read as the reverse complement.
AATCAAATTGATGATATTACTGAAGGTAATCGTTTGATTACAAACTTAGAAACAGAATACAAGATCATTCCTTCGTTATCAGCGAAATTGAACTTAGGTATGGATTATGATAATCAATCTAGAAAAATTTACCAGCCAATTGCCTCTTCCGTAGGTGGTGATGTAGACGGTAGAGCGATTAGAGAAAATTCACAGTATTCAAACAAGTTATTGGAATTCTACTTAACGTATGACAAGGACTTAGGTGAAAAATCACACTTGAATGTATTGGGTGGTTATTCTTGGCAACAATTTGACACTGATATTCATAACACTATCGCTACTGGTTTTAACAACGATAACTTAGGTTATGATAATATCTCAGCAAGAAACCAAGAATCAAAAGCGTTCCATGAAACATACAGAATGATCTCATTCTTTGGTAGAGTGAACTACTCTTACGACAACCGTTACTTATTTACAGCAACTGTTCGTCAGGATGGCTCTTCAAGATTTGGAGGTAACAACCAATGGGGTGTATTCCCTTCTGCAGCATTAGCTTGGAAAGTGATCAATGAAGACTTTATGCAAGGTCAGGAAACATTGACAGATGCTAAGATTCGTTTAGGTTATGGTATCACTGGTAACCAAAATATTGGTAACTATCGTTACATGTCAACAATTAATGTAGAGCAAAATGGTGGTTATTTCTTCGGAGATGATTACTATATGAGATACATCTCAACGACAAACCCTAACCAAGATTTACAGTGGGAACAAACGGCACAGTTCAATGCTGGTATCGACTTTGGTTTTATGAAAAACAAATTGACGGGTTCGGTAGATTACTACAATAAAAATACAACAAACTTATTATTAGAAGTTCCTGCAGTTCAGCCTTCAGTATCATCATGGTACTTAGACAATGTGGGTGCAATGACCAACAAAGGTGTTGAATTGAACTTAAACTACTCTGCAATTGATAAAGAGGATTTAAGCTTAAGTTTCAACTTTAACATGGCCTACAATAAAAACGAAGTAACTGAACTTTATAACAATGCAGATATCTACACAGGTACTGTATCTGGAGCAGGTGCAAACGGATTTATTCAGGTAGTGCAAGAAGGTCAACCGATCGGTGCATTCAACGGTTATGTGTATGAAGGAACTGATGAGTTTGGTAATGAGATCTTCAAAGACGTAAACGGTGATGGAGAAATCACTGAAGATGATAAACAAGTAGTAGGACAAGCTTTACCAGATTTTACTTATGGTTTCTCAACGAACTTAAAGTACAAACAATGGGACTTCTCTATGGTTTGGAGAGCACAAACAGGCAACCAAGTATACAACAATACAGCAGCTGAATTATCACAACCTTCTCGTATTCCTGGTCAAAACACCAACGAAACAGGTGCTACAGGATACCAAGTGGGTGCATCAAATTATGAGTATTTATCATCTAGATGGGTAGAAGATGCTTCTTTCTTAAAGTTAGACAACATTACTGTTGGTTATACTTTTGATGGTTCAAATACGAAAGCATTCAAAGGAGCAAGATTATATGTTACTGCTCAAAACTTAGTGACATTCACAAACTACTCTGGTTACGATCCAGAAGTGAATACTACAGCTGGTAACTCAGCGGCTCAAGCCTATGGTATTGACTATACAAGTTACCCACAAAGCAGAACATTCCTTGTAGGTTTTAACCTTAACTTCTAATCGTCAGAACAATGAAAAAAATATTTAGAAATATATTATTGGCTGCAACTTTATCTTCATTTACAGCTTGTACAGATCTTGATATTGATCCGAATAGCCAGTTGACAGATGAAAATGCATACCAAACAGAGCAAGAATTCTTAAACGGTTTATCTGGTGTTTACTCTACAATGGGTGTATACACTGACCAAATGTTTAAAGTAAATGAGACATCTTCAGATGAGGCTGTTTGTCCTACAAGAGGAGCCGACTGGGGTGGTGATCAGTTAAGAAATTTACACAAACATACTTGGACTGCAGATAACTTAGAAATCAACGGTGCTTACGAAGGCATCTCAAGGTCTATCGCTCAGGCCAACTTGTTTATCGAAACAATTGATAAATCTTCATTCAAATCAGAATTTATGGATGGAGTTAGAGCGGAGACAAGATTTGTAAGAGCATTTATGTATTTCAACTTAATGGACATGTATGGTAATGTTCCATTGGTTTTGAATACATTAAACCCTTCTAATCCACCGGCAAACAATACTAGAAAAGAAGTTTTTGAATGGTTGGTACAAGAGGTTACAGAATTGTCAGAGTTGTTACCCACTACTAATGAGTACGGTAGAGTAGACCGTTCTGCTGCCAACTTCCTTTTAGGTAAATTATACTTAAATGCTGAAGTTTATGTAGGTCAGTCTATGTATACTGAAGCGTTAGATGCTTTAAATAACATCATCAAAGATGGTAATTACCATTTAGCAAACGAATACAAGTCACTCTTTTCTTGGGACAATGACAACAACAAAGAAAACATCTTTGTATTCCGTTATGATTCCAACTATGGTGAATGGGGAGCAGCCTACTACATTCATATGTTTACGTTACACTACAGCTTGAAAGACAAATATTCTTTAGCAGATACTCCTTGGAACGGTTTCTCAACTCTTGGTGATTTTGTTAGAAAATATGATGACAACGATAAGCGTAAGGAGATTTTCTTAGTAGGTCAACAGTATGATAATGCTGGTAACATGTTATACCAAAGAGATGGAAGTACTCCATTGAACTTCACTTTGGATTATGAAACATCTTATGGAATCGACAATGCTACAGAAGCAGAAGGTGCTAGAGTATTAAAGTATGTTCCTGGTGGTGACATGCCGAAGTTGTTCTTGAACAATGACTTTGCGGTGTTCCGTTATGCTGATGTACTTTTAATGAAAGCAGAAGCGATCTTAAGAGGAGGTATCGACAGCATGGGAGCTACACCATTACAATTGGTGAATGAAGTAAGAGCTAGAGCATTTGATAATTCTTCGGATGCTACATTATCTAGCATCGATTTACCAACGTTATTGGACGAAAGAGGTAGAGAATTCGCATGGGAAATGTGGAGACGTAATGACCAAATTCGTTTCGGTACTTGGGATGATGCTTGGGAGTTCAAAGGAGCATCACAAAGCTTCAGAAACTTATTCCCAATCCCTAACATTCAATTGAATGCCAATCCTAACCTGACTCAAAACCCAGGTTACTAATCCATAAATAGGAGTTAAGTATCGTCATAAGGTACTTAACTCCAAACTTACAAATCATCAGGAAAAATGAAAAAATTATACAACATACTTCTTTTAGTTCTTCTATGGAATGTGTCCCAAGCACAGGAAAAAGGATGGACGGTAGAAGCAACTTCAAGCGAAAACTATCACACACTATCTATGGCAAACGGAATGATTGGTTTAATTCCATCCGCTGAACCATTGAAAGTTGAAAAAGTAATTATAAATGGTGTATGGGATATCTACGGAAGAGGTGGTGTATCCAACATCGTTCAAGGAATCAATTTTGCCAATGTAGATATTGGAGTGAAGAAAGCTGAGGTGAGCAACACTCCAATGTATGATGGTTCTGGCGTTGCATATGACTGGGTTTCTGGAGGACAAGAAATCGAAGGCTGGAAGCAAACCCTAAACATGAAGGAGGCAACTTTCAAAACTAACTTTGAATTTAAGGATGCGATTGAAGTTGAACATCAAATCGTAGCCCTAAGACATTTGGCTTATACAGGTTTAGTTCACATTAAAGTGAAGGCAAAAAGAGATGTAGAATTGTCGTTTAGAAATGACATTGTGATTCCATCTGTTAATCAGCCTGTAAAGCACATGTTCCATATGTATGGAAATGAAACGGCGATTCCTTTATTATCATCTCAAGCATTAACACCAACAGGAAAATATGAAGTAGCGGCAACTACCTCATTTATCTTCAAAGAGCACCATATTCCTCATATCAACAATGAAGAATTAAATCCATATGCTACTCGTATGTCATTCTCTAAAAAACTGAAAAAAGGAGAAACATATGAATTTACATTGATCGGTTCAGAATGCAATACTGCACAATCTGTAGATGCCGTAAACGAAGCAGAAAGAAAAACAATCTTTGCTCAGTTGGAAGGTTATGACCGTTTGATGAAAAGACATAAAAACGAATGGGCAAAACTATGGCAAAGTGATATTATTATCGATGGAGATGATAAAGCTCAGATCGATGTGAGAATGCAATTATTTAACCTTTACTCTTATGTAAGAGAAGGGTCTCGATTGAGTTTATCGCCAATGGGGTTATCAGGTATCGGTTATAATGGCCATGTATTCTGGGATACTGAAACTTGGATGTACCCAGCTATTTTAATGTTACAACCAGAGTTGGCTAAAACATTATTAGATTATAGAGTAGATCGTTTAGAGCAGGCAAAAAGAAATGCTCAAAACGCAGGATATAAAGGTGCAATGTTCCCTTGGGAATCTGCAGAGACTGGTGAGGAAGACACTCCAACTTGGGCATTGACAGGACCATTTGAACATCACATTACAGCTTGTGTAGGAATGGCATTCTGGAATTATTATCAAGTAACTCAAGACAAAGAATGGTTAGCAACAACAGGTTACGAAGTGATCAAAAATGTTGCAGACTTCTGGGCAAGTAGAGTTGAAAAAGATGAAAATGGTGTTTGTCATATTAACAACGTTGTTTGTGCTGATGAGTGGGCAGAAAATGTAAACGATAATGCATTCACTAACGCATCTGCAATTATGGTATTGAAAGCAGCAAATGAAGCAGCCAAAATTGTAGGTAAGAAACCAAATGCAGAGTGGACAAAAGTAGCGAATAATATTCCAGTGATCGTAAAAGATGGTATCACAATGGAATATGACGGTTACAACGGTCAGATGATCAAACAAGCGGATGTAAACTTATTATCATTCCCATTAGGGTATTATGAAGATCCCGCTCAGATGAAAAGAGACTTGGATTATTATGAATCAAAGATTTCATACGAAGGTCCTGCAATGTCGCATGCTGCATTATCAACAATCGCATCTAGAATTGGTGATAATGAGAAAGCCTATGAGTTATTTAAAAGAGGATATGAGCCTAACCAAAAGCCTCCATTTAATGTATTGACAGAAACTCCTACAAACGATCTTTCTTACTTCGTAACAGGTTCTGGAGGTATGTTACAATCTGTAATCTTTGGTTTTGGTGGATTAGATATTGAAGAAAAAGGTGTACAACAACTGTCATCAAAATTACCTAAACACTGGAAATCATTAACGATCACTGGCGTAGGACCAGAGAAGAAAACATTTACTGTAACTAACAAAGTACAATAACCTAACGGTTAAATATCATGGCAGAGCAATTTAATTTATCCACAATCGATATCTCCGTTATCATCGTCTATGCAATATTTATTATTTGGTATGGACTGAAAAAATCAAAGAAAGAGTCATCAGAAGATTATTTCTTAGGAGGTAGAGATATGAAATGGCCTATTGTAGGGATTTCATTATTTGCAGCAAACATTTCTAGTACAACATTGATTGGTTTATCTGGAGACGCATACAGCACAGGTATTTCAGTGTACAACTATGAATGGATGGCAGCTGTGGTTTTAGTTTTTTTTGCCATGTTTTTCCTTCCTTTTTACCTGAACTCAAAGGTATATACAATGCCTGAGTTTTTGGAAAGAAGATTTGATGGAAGGAGTAGAATATACTTTTCTCTTATTACATTAATTGGAAATGTAGTGATTGAAATGGCAGCAGGATTGTATGCAGGATCTTTATTACTCATGCTCGTTTTTCCTGATGTCGAGATAGAAGTGATTGTTGCAATCCTTGCGTTTCTTGCTGCCTCATATACTATTCCAGGAGGATTATCATCTGTAGTTCATACCGAAGTAATTCAAGCAATTATCTTATTTATTGCCTCAATTGTTTTAACGTTTGCTTGTTTAAATAATATTGAAGGCGGTTGGGCTACTGTAATAGAAAATACTCCTGCAGAGATGTTATCATTGGTTCGTCCTGCTTCTGATCCTTCTGTTCCATGGCCAGGTTTATTATTTGGTATTCCGATTTTAGGATTCTATTTCTGGGCAACGAATCAGTTCATGGTACAGAGAGTACTTGGTGCAAAGAATATCAACGAAGGAAGAAAAGGAGTTTTATTTGCCGGTTTATTAAAGTTACCTGTTTTGTTCTTTATGGTATTACCAGGAACGATGGCCAGATTTATTTATCCTGATTTAGAGCAAGCCGATATGGTCTACCCAACTTTAGTTTTTGGATTATTACCTCAAGGTATGATTGGGTTAGTCGTAGCAGGTTTATTAGCCGCAATGTCATCTTCGGTAAGTGCAACTTTAAATAGTGCATCTACTTTAGTGACGATGGATTTTATTGTAAAATTAAAGCCAGAATGGGATAGTAAAAAACTGGTTAGAGCAGGTCAGGTTTCAACGGTGATACTAGCAATTATTGCCGCACTTTGGACACCACAAATCTTAAAGTTTGATTCTCTTTTTAAATACATGCAACAGGTGCTAGGGTTTATCGCACCTCCAATTGCCGCTGTATTTATTATCGGTTTATTCTGGAAAAAGGGAAATGCAAACGGAGCATTTTCAGCACTTATGACAGGTATGGTTATTTCTATCTTCTGTATTTTATCACAAGTGTTTGATTGGGTTCCTGCTATAAATGAACTACACTTCCTATACATCGCTCCAATATTATTTGTGATCTGTAGCGTTGTGATGATCCTAGTGAGTTTGATGGGTGAAGAAAGCACATCAGAACTAATTTGGAAAAAGGAAATGTTTACTGCTGAGACCGCAGAGTTGGCCAACTACAAATGGTACAACAATTACAGAATTTTATCTGTCATCCTTCTTATTATTACAGCCATTGTTGTGATATCATTTGCTTAATCAGAAGGAAAACTAAGAAGATCAAATCATGAAAAAATATATATATTCAATTGCTTTATTAAGTGTTTTAGGTTGCTCTACTCCTAAAGAAAACAAGCCAACTGTAGATGAAGAGCTTTATGGAATTGAGGGGAAAGAAAAATACCTTCATATGCCTTTCTCTACAGCAGGGAATAAGCTTTATGTGATTCAGAACCAAGATGGTAATTTCCCCAATATGGGTTACCATGTTCAAGATGAGATGGGTGGTATTTGGATGCCTCCTGTAAAAATCATGGACGGTTATCAGATCATTTTAAGAGAAAACGGAAAAGCAATAACGCTAAATCATGCCGATCAATTTGTGAACTACCCATACGGTAGTAAAATGATCTATCATTTAGATCAAGAGGGTATTGATGTTGAAGTTTTCCAATACGTACCAGACGATACAAAAGGTCTTTCGGTTGATATCAATATCATCAACAAAAAGAAAGAGAGCAGAGGTATTGAAGTGAGCTTTGTAAGTATGATCGATTTGGTACCGGTATGGTTATCTGAAAGATTAAATATTGAGGATGGAAAAGATCAGGTGAATTTAACATCACAGGCTATTGAGGCAAAAGATGCAAACAACGATTGGTATGTTGTGATTTCATCAGATAAGGCTTCAAGCACAAAACAGAGCGATGATAAATACATCAATCATGATAAAAGAACAGACAAAAATGTAAACCCAGCATTGGTGCTTAACGCTGAAATGAAAGGTGAACAATCTGTTTCTCTTCCAGTGTACATTGGCGGTTCAGATCAATCACTAGCCAATGCAAAAGCAGTAATCGAGAAATTAAAGAAAGAGGATACTGCTCTGTTATCTCAAAAGAAAGAACGTTTACTTGATGTAAAAAATACGACAAGAATCGACATCCCTAACAAAAGAGTGGAGGAAATGTACGATTGGACAAAGTACAATATCGATTGGTTAATTAAAGATGTTGATGGAATGGGAAGAGGTATTTTTGCCGGCCTTCCTGAATATCCTTGGTTCTTTGGTTGTGATAATACTTATGCTTTACAAGGTATTTTAGCCACAGGTAGACCTGATTTGGTGAAAGATGCCTTAGAAATGTTGTTCGAAATCTCTCAGAAAGAGAACAAAGGAAACGGTAGAATTATCCATGAGGTATCAACAAATGGTGTCGTTTACAATCCTGGTAATATTCAAGAAACACCACATTATATTATGATGGTTTTAGATTACTATAAGTGGACAGGAGACAAGGCATTTGTTGAAAAAGTATATCCATATTTAGTGAAAGGACTTGATTGGTTGAAAACAAAAGATGTGGATGGAAACTTATTTCCTGACGGTCCTGGTATTATGGAAATTCATGGCTTACATGGTGAGTTGATCGATGTGGCAGTGTACACACAACAAGCCTATGCAAGCATGGCTGAAATGGCTACAGATCTTGGAAAAAAAGCAGATGCTACAAAATTCCAAAAAGCCGCTGATGAGTTAAAACATGAAATTCAAACAACTTGGTGGGTAGAGGAATCTAACTCATTTGCCGACTTTGTGGCTACTCCAAAAGAGGCGGAGACATTGATTGATGAAGCCATTGTTAGGGTAAGTAAATTAAAAAGAGATTGGGCAGTAGAAGAGCTTCAAGCTGCTAAAAAACGTCTGAAAACTCTTCCTCAAGATAAAAAACAAGGATTCGTAGTATATCACAACTGGGTAACAAATACTCCTTTGGAAGTAGGTTTGGCAACAGAAGAGCAAGCAATGAAAATGTTGGAGCAAACCAAACGTTTTACCAATCATTTTGGGGTGTATGTAACAGGTATCGATTCTGATTTAAATACAGAAAAGGCAACTTCTTTTGCTGATGAAAAATCGGGCGAAGATTTCAACTATACAGGTTCTGTGATGACGATTCCGACAGGTGTTCAAGCCATGGCCGCTGCAGAATACAATCAAGTAGATCAGATGTTGGATTATCTTACAAGACTATCGAATGCATTTAGCTATGCTTTACCAGGTTCTATGTTTGAGGTATCTCCTGATTATGGTTGTTTTGCTCAGGAATGGAATATTTACGGAACAGCACTACCAATCGTAAAAAGAGTATTTGGAGTGGATCCTGATGTGCCTCACAAAACCATCAATATTCATCCAAATGTACCAGAAGGTTGGAACGATTTCAAATTGACAAACCTTCCTGTTGGAACGAACAATATCGAAAAAATTGCTGTTCATAAAGAAAACAATACAATCACATTCACTGTCAATGTAAAAGAAGCAGATGGATGGGTTATTGATTTTGCTTTACCTACGCTTACGGCAAAATCGATAACAGTTAACGGTAAGGAAGTAAAAGGAAAGGTCACTCTTACTGAGAAAAACAATACTATCGTTGTCAGTGAATAATTAATAAAATGACGGTGTTTAACGACTATAATCAACGATTCACAATCCTTGAAGAGGAAATCAAACTAGCGTTTGTAAAAATATATGGGGAAGAGCTGTACCATAAGTTCTTCCCACAACTTACTGTGACTTTATCAGAGGCCAACCAAAAAAGATCTAAAGCACTAAAGAAGCTGGATCAAGAAAGAAGTGGACATAATTGGTGGCAATCACAAGACATGATCGGCATGATGTTGTATGCAGATCAGTTTGCTGGAGACATAAAAGGTGTGACTAAAAAACTTGATTACTTAAATGATCTGGGTGTAAAGTGGCTTCATCTAATGCCTGTTTTGGACATGCCTGAACAGAATAATGATGGTGGTTATGCGGTAAGAGATTATCAAAAAGTAGCTAAGAAGTTTGGGTCAATGAAAGAGCTAAATCAAATGGCTAAGAAGATGCATGATAAAGAAATGTATCTTATGCTTGATTTAGTATTGAACCATACTGCTGATACTCATGAATGGGCCATCAAAGCGCAACAAGGAGATCAGTATTACCAAGACTTTTTCTATACATACAATCATGAAGGGGAATTTGGAAATCTAGCAGCTCATATGCCTGATGTTTTTCCTCAAAGTGCTCCAGGTTCATTCTCTTTTCATGAAGAAATGGGCAAATGGGTGATGACTGTTTTTCATAGATACCAATGGGATTTGAACTATAAAAACCCTGTAGTATTTATTGAAATGCTAAAAAACCTACTTTTCTTATTTAATCAAGGAATAGATATTTTAAGGTTGGATGCTGTGCCTTTTTTATGGAAACAAGAAGGTACAACCTGTCAAAATTTGCCAGAAGCACATGACTTATTGCATCTATTTAAATTATGTACATCTGTAGTTGCACCAGGAACAGCTTTAGTGTCTGAAGCGATTGTTGCTCCTGAAGAAATTGTAAAATATTTAGGTACAGAAGATAGAAAACAGTGTGATATTGGATATAATGCATCTATGATGGCTTTGGCATGGGAGGCGCTTGCCACTCAATCTACTTCGATGATGAATAATGTCTTAAGAAAAACACCATCAAAGAATAAAAATGCTACATGGATCAATTATTTAAGATGTCATGATGATATAGGCTTTGGGTTTTCTGATGAAGATATTCAAGCTGAAGGTAAAAATCCAAAAGCGCATAGAAATTATATTGAGGAATATTTTACGGGAGAGTTTCCAACTTCTACAGCAAAAGGAGAACGTTTTATGCCTGACCCAGTGACGGGTTATGCAAGAATGTCGGGTTCATTGGCAGCGCTTACAGGTTTACAAGCTGCAGAAGAGCTAAATAATGAGAAGCTGAAGACAATTGCATTGGATAAACTGAAAATGTTATACGCTTTAGTTTATGCATACGAAGGCACACCAATGCTTTATTATGGTGATGAAATTGGTAGTCCGAACGATACAACCTATTTATCAAACCCAAGTAAGTCGTACGATAACCGGTGGATGCACCGTCCTACAATGGATTGGGATAGAGCAAAATTGGTGAATAAAAAAGGAACAATACCTTTTGAGATTTATGCTTATTTGAAGCATATAGGTACTCTTAGAAGTTCTTTTTCAGAATTTTCAGACCAAGAGAATAGTAGTATCTTAGCCACCAATAATCAACATATATTCTCATTTTTAAGATGGAATGAAAACATGGAAAGAACTTTGGTAATAAGTAATTTTTCCGGAGAAATTCAGAAAATACATCAATCGTTCTTTCAGCAAATTGATTTTAATACAGAAGAAATAAAGGACGCTATTGAGGATAAATCCTTATCGTTTGACAAAGAGTACTTATTAATTGCTCCTTATCAAACAGTGTGGGTCCAACAGAAATAAATAGGAGTATTTATCATTACTGAAATGATGGTAAATTACTCTTTGAAAAGACATGAAAATGAAAAAGAAACTAAACATAATTGGAATAGGTGAGGCACTTTATGACATGTTCCCAGAAGGTAGACAACTTGGAGGAGCACCGATTAATTTCGCCTATCATGTAAAACAATTAGGAGCAAATGGACAGATAATTTCTGCTGTAGGTAGAGATGATCTGGGCGATGATCTATTGGATGAAATCAGAAATTTAGAGATCACAAACCATATTCATTTGTCTCAAAATGAAACTGGAAAAGTCGCAGTAACATTGGATGAACAAGGAGTTCCTTCCTACGAAATCTGTTCACCTGTTGCATGGGATGAAATCGAAATAACACAATCAGCTAGACAAGCGTTAAGTGCTGCTGATGCCATCTGTTTTGGTTCTCTTGCTCAAAGAAATGAACACTCAAAAGCAGCTATTTTAAGAGCACTAGAGATTGTCCCGAATAATTGTTTAAAAGTTTTTGATATTAACCTGCGACAAGATTTTTATTCTAAAGAAGTGATTGAAGCTTCTTTAAAACAATGCAATATCTTAAAGATCAACGAAGATGAAATCGTTGTGATTGCAGACATGTTTGGCTACAAAAATATGTTAGAACAAAGAATCTGTGATCAATTGATTTTGGATTTTGATCTTGAAATGGTGGCACTAACAAAAGGTGCAGAAGGTAGTCATCTCATCACAAAACATGCATCTACATATGTGGCCACTCCAAAAGTGGAAGTAGTAGATACTGTTGGCGCTGGAGATTCTTTTACTGCAAGACTGATTATTGGTTTATTAAATAACGAACCGTTACAGTCAATCCATGAAAAAGCAGTGGAATTGTCAGCCTTTATCTGTACTCAAAAAGGAGCGACACCAAAGTTGACAGAGGAGTTGTTATAATCGAAACAGCAAAGGAGATAGAAACTAAAATAATGAGAAACTTACTGATCTTACTGACTTTATTCATGTCATTTACAGGAATGGCACAAAATAAAGAAACCCCTTATCGACCATCCTATCATTTTACTCCAGATTCTATGTGGATGAATGATCCTAATGGTATGGTGTATTTTGAAGGTGAGTATCATTTATTTTATCAATATCATCCTTATTCTACAATTTGGGGCCCTATGCATTGGGGACATGCTGTAAGTAAAGACATGATAGAGTGGGAACATCTACCCATTGCTCTATATCCTGATTCCATCGGTATGATCTTTTCGGGTTCTTGTGTGATTGACTGGAATAATGATGCAGGTCTACAGAAAGGGGATAAACCAACGATGATAGCTTTTTTTACTTATCACAATATGAATGGTGAAAAAGAAGGAAAGAAGGATTTTCAAACACAAGGGATGGCTTATAGTCATGATAATGGTAGAACTTGGATAAAGTATGAACATAATCCGATCATCTACAATCCAGGTTTCAAAGATTTCAGAGATCCAAAGGTGATGTATGATCAACAATCAAAAAAGTGGATCATGTCTCTTGCGGTAAATGACCATATTTCTTTTTATTCTTCTAAAAACTTATTGGATTGGAAGTTTGAATCTAACTTTGGTAAAAAGGAAGGTCAACATCCTGGTATGTGGGAATGTCCTGACCTTTTTCCTATGAAAGCCGATAATGGTGAGACAAAATGGGTCTTAATTGTTAGTATCAATCCACATGGTCCTAATGGAGGTTCAGCCACACAATATTTCACAGGTCATTTTGATGGACACCAATTTATATCTGATGATCCAAAACAAACAAAATGGTTGGATTATGGAAGAGATAATTATGCCGGTGTGACTTGGTCTGGCTTAAAGAATGATAGAAGAGTACTTATGGGTTGGATGAGTAACTGGCAGTATGCAAGAGAAACCCCAACAAAATCATGGAGAAGTTCTATGACATTACCAAGAGAACTTTCTTTAAAACATACAGATAAGGGATACTTTTTAAGAGGAGAAGCTATCAAAGAATTGGATATATACAAAAAAACTGAAAAGAAAAAGCTAAAATATAAAAACGATATTGAAGAATTGTCTTTCTTTGAAATGGAGTTATCTCCTAAAAACAACCTCATTGTTTTCACTTTTTCTAATAGCAAATCAGAAGAAGTGAAAATTACCTACAATGATATAAAAGGGGAGTTGGTATTAGACCGTACATCTTCTGGTAATGTAGATTTTAGTAAGACTTTTTCATCAAAAATGAAGGCACCTATACAGTTAATTGATGGTAATTTAAAATTAAAAATATACATTGATAATTGCTCAATTGAAATCATTGCAAATGATGGAGATTTACAATTAACATCACAAGTATTCCCAACAGAAAAATATAACAAATTAATCATAAATAGTGGAAAATTGATAAGTTCAAAAGTATCTAAAATCATGATATAAAAGGAGAGTATGGGAGTGTAATCAGAACGCTATATCGTTTTAATTCAGAGTTTAATTTCTTTCTGATGAAATAGAAAGGTCTATCTTATATACAATAAGAGTTTCATCACTAGCTAATGTTTTTAATTTTTTAGAAAAGCAAGGTGAAATCAAACAAGTTATGACTAAACTAGAGTTGGACAAAAAGATTATTGAGAATAGAATTACACAAATAGAAACTATACTACCAGAATTGAAAAAAGAGAATGAAAAAAAGAAAGGACTCTTTTCCTCAATTACAATAATTGAAAATTGTAAGAAAAAAAAATCTGATAGTACTGTACCTGCTATAATAGGAAGAACTATAAGTAATATTACTTAGATTCTAGAAACAGTTGCAACCAGTTTTAGGCAATAGAAAAAGGTAAGACTATCTTTAAAGTCTCACCAAAATTGTTCAAAAACAAAATTGCAATAAAGATGGCACTTACCCTTTCTCAAAGGTATAAAATAGAATTCTATTTAGACGAAGGTTATTCAAATATCTTAATGCCGATAAAATAAAAGTTCACAAGTCTACAATTGGTAGAGAATTGAAAAGGTGCAATGGTTTGGAAAGTTATGATGCTGAATATGCCCATATTAATTATCAAAGAAAGAAGCAGAAAAAGACAGGTTTTCACTCTTCCACAATAAGTTATAAAACTGAGATCTTGGATTTATTTACAACTCATCAATATAGTCCTGAACAAATTTTCCATCGTAAAAGGATGGAAGGATATAGATTTCCATGTGTTGAAACAGTTTATCAAATCATTTATTCCTCTATCAAAGAAGAGCCATCTCTAAAACAACATTTAAGACATCAGAAGAAAAAGCGAAGACCTCAAGGGATGGAAACAAGAGGTAAGTTATCTAACCGGAAAAATATACGAAGCCGACCCTTAGAAGCTGATAACCGGAGTGAAATTGGGCATTGGGAAGCAGATGTAATCATTGGTACTAAGGCTCGTTCCTCTGTTCTTGTTACTTTAGTAGACAGAAAAAATGGTTATTTATTAGTTGGAAAAGCTAATAGTAAATCAGAAGATGATGTATACAATTCAATATTGTCTCTTTACAAAAGAACACCAATACCTTGGTACACTATCACTTTTGATAATGGAAAAGAATTTGCCTGTCATCAAAAGGTAGAAGAAACTTGTAAAACAATAGCCTATTTTGCCGACCCATATTCCAGTTGGCAAAGAGGAACTAATGAAAATACAAATGGTTTACTTAGGCAGTATTTTCCTAAAGGGAATAATATGGATCAAGTGCCAAATGAGTATATTAAAAAATAGAAAATATCGATTTTAATGCAGCCTAAAGTTGCAATTGTTATTAGAATTCAAGAAGTTAGCAACAGTAGTCCTATGCACATTGAAAATTCTGCCAATAACACTTTTACTTACCTTTTTTTCTAATAACTCTTTTATCTCTGTTTCTTTGCCTGAAAGCTTTGTATTTTCAGACAATGCTCCCTTTGGTCTACCTATTTTTTCACCCTCACTTTTACGTCTTGCTAAAGCTTCTTTTGTTCTTTGGGAAATTAAATTACGCTTGATATCCGCAGATAGGCTAAAAGCAAAAGCCAGTACCTTTGAATTTAGATTATTACCTAACTCATATTTTTCTTTGATTGAAAATGCTTTTATCTCTTTAGTCATACACTCATTCAAGATACTCATTACCTCCATCAAATTTCTACCTAACCTTGATAACTCAGCGACAATCAAAATATCTCCTTTCTTCATTTGGGGAATGATATGTTCCTAAAATTCGTTCACTCACTTTTTTTGTACCGCTAACTACTTCTTCAATCCATTGATTGACCTGTATTGATTTTTTGTCTGCATATTTCAAAATCTCAAACCTTTGGTTTTCTACCGTTTGTAAGTCAGTACTCACCCGAATGTTAGCGTAAATCATTATTTAATTAATGATGTTATATTAAATACGATCAATTACTGTCTATTAAAAAGACCTATTTTTTTAGACACGTTAAAAGTATCTATATAATATTTTGAATTAATTAAAAATATCAGAATATATTATTTTTTACATTTAGCCTAAGACAACACATAGAAATAAGTGATTTTGGGGTTAAATTTACTATATTAAAATAAGTTAAAATAAAGTTGTAATAATCTATTTATGTGAGTGTTAAAAAAATGAGTGGCCCTTCACCGTAAGAATAATGGAGGGACCTCAAATAAACTGTACACTTAATTGAAACAATTCAAATCAGCGTTATTTTTATTTTAACGTAGTTGAATCTCTAATCACTAACTCTGTTTCTAATACTTTTTTAACCACGCCTAAAGTTTCTTTATCTTCAGTCTCAATCTCCATTATTAACCTTTTGGTAGCTTGTACACCGATTTCAAAGGCAGGTTGTATAATCGTAGAAACAGAAGGTTCGATGACTTCTGTAATAGGATCTCCTGCAAAACCTGCAACTGCAATATCCTCCGGAACCCTAACGCCCTTACTTTTTAAACTTTTAATAACTTTTATAGCAATATAATCTGACATACAAAAAATAGCATCAGGTCTTTTTTTCAAAGCTAATAATCGTTCAGTTCCCTCTACAGCATCTAAGCTTAGATTATCACATTGATAGACGTGAGCATTTGCGGTATCCATTCCTTTATCACGTAATGCATTTAAAAATCCTTTATATCGTTTTTGTGAAATTGAAAGTGACATCGGGCCAGATAAATGTGCTATGTTTTTAAATCCTTGTTCAATTAGATGAGAAGTAATAGAATATGCACCTTGATAATCATCCACAATAATTTGTGAAATATTAATATTTTCAACTCCTCTATCAAAAAGTACAACGGGAATTCCTCTATCCATTACATTTTCAATGTGCTTGTAGGTATTGGTTTCTTTAGACAATGAAATCAACAAACCTGCAACTCGACAGTTAACCATTGCATTTACCTGATTAATTTCTTCCTCTAATTCTTCATTAGATTGACAAACTAAAACAATATACCCTTTATCTTTTGCTACTTTTTGAATTCCACTAAGTGCCTGAGCAAAAAAGTGTTGTCTAGCAATCTCAGGTATAACTACCCCAATTAGATTAGTATGTCTACTTGCTAAATTTGATGCTAATATATTTTTCTGATAATTTAATTTATCAGCCATATCTTGAACTAACTTTTTTGTTTCCTTACTTACATCAGGATGATTTCGTAAAGCTCTTGATACAGTTGATTTTGATATATTTAGACGAATTGCGATATCGTGGATTGTAAATACTTTGCCCATTGATAGTATATTTTTTAGTCCCTTAAATATACAGAAATGAGTTGGGCATTGTAAATCTCATACTATAAATAAATTTAAAATAAATCTCTTTTTAATTATATATCTTCATTTCAATTAGTTATCAGAACAAAAGAATTAGTTATTTTAATTCATAACCAACTCTTTTGTTCTTTTTATAATACTTTTTCATCTAATTCTATTACATAAGAATGCATAGATAGAGGAGTCAGTTTCAATGTTTGCTCTTGAGCCATTTTATTCCATTTTACTGTTGTAGGAGTAAAATTTTCTTTTTCACTATCACAGGGGCGTTCCAGATAAGCGCAAAAACGGCTAGATACCCCTAACACTATCAAAAACGTAGATTATTAATTTTATTTAACCCAAAATTGGGTGCTCATAAATTAAACACTCCATCTATTTCTAAATTCTATTATTTTCATTCCATTTCTTCACTTTTTGTACAGTATTAGATGAGCATTTACATATTTTCTGGATTTCTCTTGAAGAATATCCTTTTCCAATAAGCTTTAAAATATCTTGGTGTTTACTAATAAACTTCTCAGGAGATTCAGTAGAGTTAGGTTTTCGTCCAGTAGTTAAACCTAATGATTTTCGATGCTGGATTCCACTCTTTATCCTATAACTCATCTGCTCACTTTCCAAGCGAGAGAGATCTGCTATAATAGTAACAATCAACTTTGAATATAAATCTTCTTGAGTTTTGCCACTATTCAACGTCACACCTAAATTGTGAATGTAAAGCTTAATTTTTTCACTTTTAAGAGCATCAATCAATGATAGTACATCTGTTGTATTTCTACTAAGCCTTGAAATCTCATGAACCATCAAACAATCTATTTCTTTTTCTCGAATATATTGAAGTGCTTTTTGAAGTATAGGTCTTTCAGTAGCAGATTTTGTAAAACCTGATATCTTTTCCTTAAATACCTTTTCAACTACAAAACCATCAATTTTCTTCAAATCCGTAATTTGTCTTTCGTTGGATTGTGCTTGTGTGGAGACTCTGGAGTAGATGATTGCTTTCATTTCATGGATTTGTTACTAAATAAACTACTGTATAACTCGTATTTCCTGCCACTTCAAATGGGTAGAGACTATTTGTGCCCACATTCCATGCTTTATCTCCCAACTGAACTACATCTACCTTCAAGGCTGCTGTTGATTGATCTGAAAAAAGATCATTTGTAATTACAGAAAAAGTAGCTTCTCCCCCATTATTTGTTTGATTATTCCAATTGATAAAGCTAGACTCTGAATATAATTCGTAAGATGCATTATTGACTGGTAATTGATTTTGAGCTGTCAGAATCAGTGATATCGACAATAATAGTAGTGTTAGTTGTATTTTTTTAAAACTAGTATTGTATTGCAAACTCATATTTTGCTTGTTTATTAGTAAAAAAAAGCCTCTAATAAAAATCAGAGGCTACTTAGTAATAGTATATTTTAATTGATTATTTAGAACATTAAGTACCTTCTCCTAATTCCAAGACTACATTGTAGGCCGCTTTAGGTTGATATTTTCTATTAAATAATAATGGATACTCTGTTCTTCCTTTTATAGGGTGATTATTTTTCCATGAGTCACCGTCTGTTACTCCCCAGAAATTTACTCTTGTAATAACATCTTTGTGTTTCAACATGATTTCAAAGAGTTCCCCATATCGTTCTGCTTGTTTTTTCTCCAAGTCTTTTGGTAAACCTTTAGTATATGGATTAAACTTCTCCTCATAATCAAAACGTAATGTTACTTCTGCACTTTCTTTTTTACCTCTTGGAACAGGGAGTACACACAAATCTAACTCTGTAATCATGACATTAATATCTAAAGCTGCAAAAGCTTCGATACTTTTTTCAAATTCATCTAATGTAGGATAATCCATTCTGTAATGGCCTTGCATACCTATACCGGTTATAGGTACATTACGACTTTGAAGACGTTTAATGAGAGCTACTGCATCATCTCTTTTTCTAGGTCGAACTAATGCATAATCGTTATAATAAAGCTCTGCATCTGGATCTGCTTCATGTGCATATTGAAAAGCTAGATCAATAAACTCCTCTCCAAGTATCTTATAATATTGTGATTCCCTCATCCCTCCTTTATCAGAAATCGCTTCATTCACAACATCCCATCCTTTGATCTTTCCTTTATACCTTTTAACTACAGTATAAATATGATCTTTCATTCTTTTCTTTAAGACTTCTTTTGAAACCTCTTTGCCATCCTCTCCAATAAACATCCACTTGGGACATTGATTATGCCATATAAGTGTATGGCCTATAATTTTTTGATTGTTATCAATACCATATTGTACTAATTGATCTGCATCCTTAAAGAAAAACTCACCTTCTTTAGGTTGCAAATACATAGCCTTCATACAGTTTTCAGCCACAATAACATTAAAGTTATTTTTAATGATTTTGTCTGCTTTTGGTACAGTTCCTTTTGACGTAGGTAAGTCAATAGCAGCACCAATCAGAAAAGCATCATTATACACCGTTTTTAATTGGGCAGATGAATAGGTCGCTGACACTAAAGTCAATGACAAAAAAACGATACTACTTTTAAAAAAATTATTCATATTAGGTTACCTCCCTCAAAAAGAGGGAGGATTTATTTTATTCTTATTCGTTAGTATATTCAGCTTCGTAAGCTTCAGTGAATTGATAAGAGAAGTATGAAATTGATTCTGCAACACCATTATTTTCAGTATTCATTTCAACAAACATCCCAAAGAAGAAATTGTCGTTTGTATATTCCGGTGCATCTATTTCTAATTCAATCAATGCCATTTCTTCTTCTTTTAATGTATTCGAATTGAATTTTGCATTGGTTGGATCTGTCCATATTTCAGGATTATCTACTTGATTTTTCAATTCTGTCCATGCTCCCATATCAGCTTCATTATTATCTGCCATTCTAATAGAACGATGCATAAATGCTGCTGCTCCTTCTCCAAATCCAATCGTTTCTCTATAAGAAATTTTGATTTTCTTCACAGATGAAGTCATTGGTATTTCTTTGATTAATGCTGATTTCACTACTGCATTTTTCCCTGCCTGAACTCTTGCTAATTTTACTTCACCCTTTGTTACATAATTCCAAGGTTGAGTTGGTGTTCCTTCAAAAATTGTTGCTGAGAAACCATTATGTTCAGTATCTACCAAACTACCAGATGCAGTCTTAAAATCTTCAACTACAGCATTTGTCCAACGATTTAGCACTTTTACAGTAAATACAGCTGGGTAAGCTACCTCAAACTCTCCATTTACTAAAACAGTAATATCTACAGGGTAATCACCTTCTGCAATGATTCCATTATTTGTAAAGCTAATTGTACCATCTTCTGTAATAGTAACTCCTGATAATGTAGAAGATAATGTATAAGTAGGGTTTTCATCTCCTAACGCATCTTTATCAATATCAATGGTCAACCCTGTAAAACTAGACCATGATGACAATGTTACAAGATTTATAGTATTACCATCTTTTTGAACAGTAGCATTTGGTTTTCCTGAAATTTCTAATGTGAATACATCAGGATACTCTTTAATACCATAGTTTGTCTCTACTTTCACACCTATTTGATGCACTCCATTTGGAGTTGACAAATCAAGTTTTGATAATTCTCCAGTTTCTTCATTGATTGTCACACCTGATACTTCATTCATCATTGAATATTTGATTTCAGTCAAACCATCTTTATCAAGACCTGTCAATGTTGGAGTTCCTAATGAGCCTATATAACCAAATTTTTCAACAACTGAAGTGTACTCAATGAATAGATTCAATGGTAATATTGTAAAGCGTAAAGAATCTTGTAAATATTTTACACCATTATTTGTTCCTATTTCTAAAGGAAATACATAATCACCTTCTTCTATATCAGTACGCGTTTTTGAGATTACACCAGTCAATGAATCTAATTCTATCCCATCGACTACATCACCCATAATTTTATAGGATTCAACAGTTAAATCAGGGTAATCAGCTGGATTATTCACCTTTGCCGAAATTACTCCTAAATCACCTGTTTTACTAACTGGAATATCATCAACTGTAGGTATTATAACATCTAGTGGTAAGTCTACAATATTAAACTCTAGAACACTATCATGCATGACAGTACCTCCAATAAAATCAGTTCCTATGTTGACAAAATACTTCCCAACTGGTAAGTCATCTACACTTATTTTAGAGTTAGACTCTAGGCTTACAATCCCTGTTTCAGAATCAATACTAGCAATCGTAGATCTATTATTAATGGCCATATTAAAAGTTGAATCTTCAGCCACTATAGACTCAATGTTAAATGTTACATTATTTGTTCCATTCCACGTAGGAAGACCTGATACAATTTTCCCTTGATAACCTGATACTACAGCATCATATGCTACATTAATTGGAGGATTTTTTAATTGATCGTCTAAATCTGTTTTAACCTCGTTTTCTTCTGGTTCACAACCAAAGATAGTTGCTGCTAAAAAAAGATATTTGAATATTTTTTTCATGATATAACTTCTTTAAAAATTGTGATTAATAACCTAAGTTTTGATCCTCACTTGTTAAGTATTGGTTTGTATTGATTTCAACTAAAGGAATAGGTTGGAACATCGCCTTTGGATCATCATTGAATTTAACATCAAGATTCTCATTAAAGAATTCAAAGTTGTTGTGAGGAAGAATCACATGTTGTCTAAAGAATTCAAATCCTCTTCTTCTTACTTCAAACCAATCTTCACCTTCACCAAGCAGTTCTGCTTGACGTTCATAATACAACGTCTCTCTTAATTCATCTTGTGTAGTAATCACTAAATCAGCTGGTGATTCCGAAAATTCATCTGCTGAATTTCTTGCTCTGAATAATACTTCATTAGCGTACTTCACAGCTTCACCAAGATTCCCTCTTTCATTTTCAATCTCTGCAAGCATCAATAAAAGGTCAGCGTATCTATAAAGAATAAATCCTTTTTGAGAGGTTAAGCTTGTTGTAGACTGATCTTCAAATACAAATTTCTTTAAGAAAGGAAAACCATTTTGTTTGTTTACTCTATTGGCTTGAACAGGGTATGTTTTATGTGTACCGTTCTCAATGCCTCCACTCTTAAACTTTTTATATTCATATAAGAATGTAGCTTCTATTCTAGGATCGCCAGGATGAAGTGCTTCATGAGCATCATACACTTCTGGATTTGGCATAATACGACCCCAAGAATTTACCCCTGCCGTATAATTACGAGGAGTATACAATACTTTGTAATTAGGATTTACTACAGAAGCATTAAAGTTTAATTCGAATATAGATTCAGTAGACTGATTACCTGAAATAATAGTGAATAATGATCTATAATCTGGAAGTAAAGAATATTTACCATATACAGCAGAAGCATGGGTAAAGGCTTTATTCCAAAGCGTTGTCGCATCTCCAAATTCATTAATACCTTCAAAAGTATTATAAGGATCTTGCGTACGTTGTGCTGACGCTAAGTACATATAAACTTTACTTAATAACATTTCAGCTGCATACTTTTTAGGATAGCCATGCTCTAATCCATTTTCACTTAACAAGTGAGCCGCTAGTGATGCATCTTTGATAATTTGTTCAAAAATTTCTTTTCTTGGACTCTTTGGAAGGTGAATCGATTCAATTTTTGTTGTTCCGATTTGCAATGGCACCTCACCAAAAGCACGAACCAGATTAAAATATTCAAATGCTCTAATGAAATGAGCATTACCTGCTATATCTAAAGACTGTACTAAAAGTGTTGAATCATTTGCAAAGGTTGAATCCAATGTGATATCCATATCATCAATTAATACATTACATCTATTGATTACATTATAATGATTAGACCAATCATTAGTGATATCTGTGTTAGATGCTGGAGGATTAAAGGCTACAATTTGTGAAAGGTCGGTTGTTCTTCCAGAATAAAATAAGCCCGCATGCATTTGCTTTGACTGATGATAAGCTGTTTTATAACCTCCAAAGTCAATTAATTTGGAATAAATGCCTACTAATACTGATTTTTCACCTTCTACACCATCGTAGATTTCATCCTTATTGGCTAATGGTGGATCTTCTTGAAGTGTACATGATACTGCAGTAACTCCAAGTGCTAAAACACCTGCCTTAAATATATATTTCTTAAGTCTATTTAATATTTGCATTGTCGTTAAGGATTTAGAATGTCATGTTGAAACCGAAAATGAATGATCTTATGTTAGGGTATGTTTGCCAGTCTACCCCTAAGATTGTACCATCAAATAAGTAAGATGTAATTTCAGGATCATAACCTGAATAATCTGTGAATGTCAACAAGTTCTTACCTGTCACATAAATATTCATATTACGAATACGCTTAAGACCTAATTTCTCTGTTGGAATATCATAACCTAATGTAACTGAAGAAAGACGTAAATAACTACCATCTTCAACAATTCTATCAGTCAACAAACCATTAGTACCATTTTCATATCCGTAACCTACTCTCGGATGAGAAGCGTTTTTATCACCTGGTCTCCAAGCATTATAATATGCTTCTTGAGTAATGTTATTACCTCCATACATTGGAGCAGCATAACCGTAAAATGCATTACCAGCATTTACAATATCATTACCATAAACACCATTGAATAGTACATTTAAGCTTAGCCCTTTATAAGACATATTAAAACCAAAAGCATAGGTAAAATCAGGGTTTGGATTTCCAATTACTGTTTTATCTGCATCAGTAATATTTCCATCACCATTTTGATCCACAAAAGCTACATCACCTGCTTGATTAGACTTTCCTTGTAAAGTTGGACCTGCATCTGCTGCTTCAGATGTTTGATAAATTCCATTCGTTTCAAACCCGTAAATTAATCCCATTTGTTCTCCTTGAACGAAGATATTGGCTGGACCTCTCAAATCGTTACCCGTTGTAATGCTTGAACCAAAAATCATTTGTTTCTCAACTTCATATCCATTCATATAGAATTTTGAAGAAGGGACACCTAAATCACCTACCTCTGTTCTATTAAAGTTGATGTTACCATTTAAAGAGAATTGGAAATCATTTTTATCAACCGCTATAATGTTTGTACTAATTTCAAGACCTCTATTATACATCTCTCCATTGTTCACAAAATAGTTAGAATAACCTGATGAAGGTGGAGTCTGAAGTCTTTGTAATAAGTCAGTTGTTTTCTTTTCGTAAGCATCAACAGTTACATTGATACGATCTTTTAAGAAACCAAAGTCAACACCTATGTTCAGCTGTTCTGTTGTTTCCCAAGTTAGATCTGGATTCTCAATGTTTGTTGGATATACACCGATAATTGTATTACCACTTGCATCTACATATCTACCTGTATGATAGTTTGTCCAAGTTTGGTAAGGTTGTAATGATGAATTACCTACTCTACCCCAACCTGCTCTTAATTTTAAATTCGATAAAGTCTCTTGGTTCTTTAAGAAGTTCTCATCAGAAACATACCATGCTGTTGAAACAGATGGAAAATAGCCCCATTTGTTATCTCCTTTAAATTTAGAAGAACCGTCAGCACGCATACTAGCCGTAATAATAA
The DNA here is from genome assembly GCF_056161045.1 of Flammeovirga sp. AWQ4_249. Taxonomy (NCBI): domain Bacteria; kingdom Pseudomonadati; phylum Bacteroidota; class Cytophagia; order Cytophagales; family Flammeovirgaceae; genus Flammeovirga; species Flammeovirga sp. AWQ4_249. The sequence goes on along the minus strand of NZ_JBSWYJ010000025.1, from coordinate 12,005 downwards.
ACTTATTCTTGAAAGAGTAGTTTAATCTGGCTAAGTAAGAGTTCATGGTATAATCACTCACTTCTTTATAGTAAGGAGTTTCATTCACATTACCTAAATCAGGACGTTCAGTTCTAAAGTTTGGCGTTGAGAAATTACTGACTGAGTAGATTGTATTTGTTAAATATACCCCATCATAAGTAACACCAGCTACAGCATTAATTTTATGAACTTTATTGAAGGTCTTATTAAAGTTGAATAAATTATCAATAGTAAATGCTTTTCTATTCATTCCAGAATAGTTATACACTCCATTTTTTTGATCTCCTAAAAATGTACCAGGCCCATACCAAATCTCTCTTGTTTTGTTTCTAATATCAGCACCTAACCTTAATTGATAGCTGAAGTGTTTCGAGAATTTATATTTTAAATTACCTGAAAGGTTTGTTCTAATTTCTTCCGTTAAATCATCATTATTTTCCATTATTGAAACGGGATTTGATGAATCATTACTTTCATCTATGCCCTCTTCACCTCCTGTTAAAGGATTTTTCATCACAGTTTGGTTGATTAATGATGCGTTACCACCTGTTTTAGAACCTGTTTGTGCATAAGATCCTTGATTATAGAAAATTGAACCTTTACCATCTACCGTTAATTTATCGGTTACTTTTTTATTAAGATTTAAACGAATATTGGCATTCTTACTTCCAGAAACCGGCATTGTACCATTTTGTTCATTGTAAGAAGTAGACAAATAATATCTTGTTTTTTCTGAAGCACCACTCATACTCATACCAGCATTATAGCTTACGCCTGTTTTATAGACTTCATCTTGCCAGTGGTGTACATCATAAATATCTCCTGTTGAAATACTTGAAATTGCTCCTGTAGTAGGGTTAATATCGTACATTGCTCTACGGCCTGTATTCATATTAAACTCATTGATGAAAGTAGCATATTCTTGTCCGTTCAAAACATCAATTTGCTTAGCATTATCAGAAATAGTGGTAGAAGCATAAACATTAATTTTACCTTTACCTTTCTCACCTTTCTTAGTCGTAATCAATACTACACCATTTGCACCACGAGAACCATAAATTGCTGTTGCTGAAGCATCTTTTAATACTTCTATTGACTCAATATCACGAGGGTTAATACCTGTCAAACCATTTTGAGCAGGAGTGCTGAAATTACCATCAGATTGTGCATTTGCCATGCCTTCACCTGCTGTTGAAATAATCACACCATCTACTACATATAAAGGTTCATTATTACCTCGAAGTGAGTTTGTACCACGAATACGTACTGACATTGCACCTCCTTGGTTACCGTCATTACCAATTACTTGAATACCTGAACCTCTACCCTGAAGCATTTGATCTACACTTTGGTATTGAGATTTCACATTATCTTCTTCTTTAATCTGAGATAAAGCACCAGTAAGGTCACGCTTTTTCATTTCGCCATAACCAACGACAACAACTTCGTCTAATTCATTTATATCCTCAAGAAGTGTAATATTTTTTAGTTTAAAATCTTTTACCACTACTTCTTGAGTGACAAAACCAATAAAAGTAAAAACTAAAGTTTCCCCTTTTTTTACTAATACTGAATACTCTCCATCAATATTTGATATTGAGCCATTTGTTGTTCCTTTAACTCTGATGTTTACACCAGGCATAGGAAGATCATTCGAGTCTTTAATAATTCCTTTTAATACCTGTTGAGCAAATACAGATGTAAGTGAGACTGTAATTAAAAGGAAAGACAAGAGTAGCTTTCGTTTCATTTCATTCATTTTTAATGTAAAAAAATGTGTAAGTTAAATTATTTAGTCTTTGAGCTTGTTTTCTTTTTCTTCTTAGCATATGAGACTTGATGATCGGGTGCTTCTTTTTCTGTTTGCACTCCTTTATCACCTTGTTGTTTCATAAATGTATCTAACTTTTTGCTAAGACGTTTTTTGATATTTTTATACGCAGGATCTTCTGCTAAATTATGAAGTTCATATGGATCATTTTCTTTATCATATAATTCTTCATAAGGTCTTCTTTGGTATTTCTCTGAAAGTACCTTTGCCTCAGCATCATGTTGGGATTTTCTTTTCCAAGAGCTATAAACTCTTGATTTTGGTTGCGTTGTTCCACACTCGAAAACACCTTCATAATTTAAATTTCTGATGTAATGGTATTTTTTATCTTGCACTGTTCTAATGGCATAATGAGATCCCATATTCACTCCATTTGTAGTTTGGACACCATAAGCATATTCTTTATGCTCTTCCTTACCTTCTGTCAGTACTTTTGCAAAAGAAGCACCCTCCATTGTTTCTGGAACTTTTGCTCCGACAGCATCTAATAAAGTAGGTGCAAGATCTACATATTCTACCATTGCTTCAGTAATACTACCTGCTTCCACTTTTCCTGGCCATCTTATAATCAAACCTGATTGAATACCATTATTATAACTCGTAAACTTAGCGAAAGGAAGCCCATTTCCTTGTTCAGATGCAAAGATGAAAATTGTATTATCTTTTAATCCTTTTTCTTCAATAAGTTGATTTACTTGTGCTACCTCATTATCTAAATACTCTACTTCCGCATAGTATTTTGTCAACATATTTCTTGTTTCTGGAGTATCCACTAAATAAGGAGGTAAATCTAGCTTATCTTCATCAAATCTTGAAGGATCACCTTTTGTGAAAGGGCCGTGAGGCTGTTGAGACATCACAAACAAACAGAACGGCTTGTCTTCTTTGATGTTTCTTTCTACATAAGGAGTAATCAAATCAACATTCACATCTTCTTTAAACCCTCCTAAATACTCAAAAGGATATGAAGAATCTGGACTAATATGACGTTTACCTTGGAGTGCTACACTATACCCTTGATCTTTCAAGTAATGAACAATTGATTTTGTTCCTTTTTTTACAAAAGCATGATTAGGGTACGCTCCACTTTTTACAGGATAAATACCTGTCAAGATATTTTGACGTGTTGGAGAACACATTGCAGTCGCTTGATAGCAATGTTCAAACTTCATTCCTTCAGCTGCTAACTGATCAATTGTAGGTGTTTTTACATTTGTAGCACCATACACCCCAATATCTCTAAAAGTATAGTCATCAGCGAGGAAGAAGACAATGTTAGGTCTCTCCTGAGCTTGGAGAGTACCTAACGTCATCATTGATAATAAAGTGATTAGTAACTTCTTCAATTTACTTAGATGATTTTAAAAGTTTAGTAGAAGAAGCTTCATTTTCAGCAATTACTTTATCCATAAGTGCTCTTAACTCTTTCAATTTATTCTTGTCGTAATTCTTTACAACATTGTTCAATTCTTCAGGATCATTAGTATGGTCAAATAACATCTCATTAAAAATTTCACCTTTAGCATTTCTAAATTGAGTATAATACAAATTGTCTTTGATTACTGTATTTCCTGCATGGTACTTAGCATAAGCAAAATTCTTCCAGTCTTTATCTTTACCATTCATTAAATCTACCATAGATTCTCCTTGTAAATATTCAGGACCTTCTAAACCTACTAACTCCATTACAGTAGGGTATAAATCAACAAATTCAACAACTTTATCTACTTGCTTGTTGCCTTTCTTCATTGTTGGCGATTTAATTAACATTGGAGCGTGTAATGAATGATCAAACATAGAGTGCTTAGCCCAAAGACCATGTTCTCTTAGGTTCCATCCGTGATCTCCAATTAATATAACAACTGTATTTTTATCTAAGCCTAAACGTTTCAACTCGTCTAATACTTTACCTACTTGTGCATCTGCAAAAGATACCGATGCATAATAGCCATGAATTAAATGCCTTGCATGCTCATCTGTTAGCGTTCCTTTTTCTGGAATATCAGAATAAGCTCTTAATTCTCCCCACTCATGGAATGCTTTCTTTGGTGCATTTGTTGGATGGAATCCTGCTTCTGGTACATGTAACTTCGAAGGGTCATACATATCCCAATATTTCTTAGGGGCAGTGAAAGGTAAGTGAGGTTTTACAATACCTAATCCCATGAAAAATGGTTGGCCTTTCTCTTTGAATTCTTTTAATTTTTTTACGGCAATGTCAGCTGCTCTACCATCAATGTAAGCATTATCCGGAACGTCTACACATTCTGTTGAAGGACCTCCATCAGTAGCTGACTTATTACGTTCATTATTTTCTTTCAATTGGTAATCTCTCCAAGAATCAGAACCTGTTAAACGAATATCTTCATCCCAGCTACCTTTTTTATCTCCCCCATGATGGAAAAACTTACCTCCAACAGTCATTGTATAATAACCATTATCTTTTAAGAATCGAGGTAAAGTTGTAGCATAAGGAGCATCTTTATCCATTTTTGAGTAATAAGTCTTGAATCTATATTTAGATGGACGAAGACCTGTCATGAAGCTTGAACGAGAAGCTCCACAAACTGGAATATTAGCAAAAGCAGCATTAAACTGCACACCCTCTTTTGCTAAATTATCAATGTTAGGTGACAACATTTGATTATGGCCATATGCTCCTAATTGTGTTCTTAAATCATCTACTACAATAAATAAAACATTAGGTTTTTCAGCAGTTTTTTTCTCTGGATTATCTTCTGCATTAGCAACAAATGCTAAAAGAAGAAGACCAAAAAGTGCGTTTAAGTATTTCATTTCTATATCAGTATAAGTTTATTTTTTTTATTAATTGAGAGGTAATTGATATTTCACTATTTCACTATCCTTGTAACCAATTCTAACCGACATTGTATACAAAAATTCTCCTTCTTTTAAAGTGATTGGCTTGGTGTATACTTGCCATCCTGATTTTAAATTTGGAGTAAAATCTTTTTTTGAAATGATGTATGCCACTTCACTTCCTTTAGTATCACATGAGAGATTAATAATTCCTTTTCTCTCTTTTAATACCGGCTTATGCGTTTGAGGTTGTTTTAAATCAGGCCACATTCCTAATAGAATTTCTTTCTCTGGTATTTCACCCATATCCCCTACATTTTTCAACCAATGATCCATTGCTTTACGCATTTTTTTCACTTCTTTAGCATATTTAGGATCATCAATCACATTGTTTAAATTTTCAGGGTCTTCAGCTCTTACATATAATTCTTCTTTTTCTTTAGATGTTCTGAACCAATGTTTTTGAATTTCATTTAGTTGCCCTCTTTCATTCATCTCATACATTTCTTGCATCATTGCCATATGAGATCTTCTGTAGTCAACATCTTTATAAGCAGGTAATTCAGGATAGTAATTTCTCACATAAATTAGATCTTCTGAAATAACAGATCTAATTCTATCTGTATGTTCATCAAAACGGTCTCCTGAACCAAATGCATATGTTCTTTTTTGTTTTGTCTTTTGATCTCCCAAGAAAGCTTGGCCTTGAATATAATTTGGAATTTCAACACCTGCTAAAGACAATACTGTTGGTGCTAAATCTACATATGACACCATATCTTGAACATTTTGATGCTTTAAGCTTTCTGGCACTCTAATAATTAAAGGTGTTCTAAAACCTGAAATTAAAGACTCTCTTTTACCTCTTGGCAAAGGTCCTCCATGATCACTAAAGAAAAAGATAATTGTATTTTCTAATAGACCTGCATCCTCTAATTCCTTCACCTTTTCTGCTACTAACTTATCCATTATTTCAATATTTGAATAGTTTCTAGCAACATCCGTTCTTACTGTTTCTGTATCCGGATAATATGATGGTAATGGAACCGTTGACGGATCTACTGTCATTTCTTTGTCTTTGTTTTTCCACATACGAGATTCATGTGTTTCATAAATCGTATGCATATAGAAGAAAGGCTGACCTTCTTTTCTGTGTTTCCAATGTGCATAAGCTCCATTTTCATCCCAAGCAGTCACAGGAGCAGCAAATTGATAATCTGTTTTCGAATCATTGGCAGTAAAATAGCCAGCCTCTCTTAATAGTTGAGTAAAAACCCTTACATCTTCAGGGATTACTGTTGAGTAGTGTGGGATATTATTACCATTAATATCATAAGCATTATGCGGTCTATCGTACCTTCTATCTCCCCAACCAATTACATCTCTTCCGGCTCTCATATTATGAGTTCCCATTGAGATAGGATAAACTCCTGTCATCATTGCTGACATTGATGGAGCACAAACTGGAACAGCTGCAAAAGAATTTTGATAAACATTTCCTTCTGCTGCTAACTTATCTAACATAGGTGTATTTGCTGTTGAATCACCATACATTGATAAAGTTGGGCTAATATCTTCACACATCAACCAGACGATATTTGGTCGTTTTTGCTCTTGTCCAAAAGTAAAAATTGGTAGAAGAAAAAATAGAAAAGTAAGATTTCTCATAATGTTTGCTTTCGCCTTATTAAGAATAAAATTCTTAACTCAGCTTTGTTATGATAACTATTAACGCAACCATCCCTAAAACTAAAGCTCCCTCCAATAGGTATTGAAGTTTTTTCTTTACACTCTTATGTTTTTGTTTGATTGCTTTTTTCATACTGCAACATAATTAACCGTTCGTTTTACACATATAACTCATTTGGCATAAATGATTAAAAATGTTGCACGCATAGGTTACACAACATATCATATATCATTTACAACATTTGTTACAGATTATTTACTTGAAGAACAGCAATTGTTTATTATAAACTTATGACAGAAAATCATCATAAGTTTGTATACAAATTTTTAATTTATACAGTTTCCGGTTTCATGTCATCTGTTGGTAAAGTTTCAAAATATTCTCTATAACATTTTGTAAAATAAGATGGCGATGAAAAGCCTACTGCATAACAAACCTCACTAATATTTGCACTCCCCGATTTCAATAATTTTTTAGCTTCTTCTAATCGAATTCGTCGGATAAATACAGTTGCAGAAACTCCGGTTAAGCTTTTTATTTTTCTATATAACTGAGACCTGCTTAAATTCAATTTCTCTGCTAATACTTCAACATTGAGATTAGGATCAGAAATGTTTTCATAAACATGTTTTGATATTCTTTGTAAGAAATCTTTGTCTACTGAAGTGGTATTCTTAAAGTCTTTATTTTCTGTAAAACCTCCTACAAATTTTTTAAGTAAAATTCTTCTCGAATTCATCATTTGTGATAAAGTCACTTTCAATAAATCAAAATCGAAAGGCTTTTGTAAATAGGCATCTGCACCCAGGTCAATACCTTTTATCCTATCTGTAGTCGTATTTTTTGCAGTTAATAGAATAATAGGAATATGACTAGTCTGAATATCTGCTTTTATTTTCTGACATAATTCAAATCCATCCATATTAGGCATCATTACATCACTTAAAATGATATCAACTTTTTCTTCTTTTGCTTTCTTTAAACCTATCTCACCATCTTCAGCTACAATAACATTATAAAGTTTCCCTAATGTTTTAGAAAGGTATTTTCTTAAGTCATAATTATCTTCTACAATCAAAACAGTAGAATTCATATCAATCTCATTCTCATCAATCCTTACTGTTTCTAATGTAGGATTAACCATTACTTTTTCTGGAATAAGATATTTATTTCGATTTAGCGTATCTGATTCATAAATCTCCCCCTTCTTAAAATGTTCTTTTCCAAAAGGGAAATATAATTTGAATGTAGTGCCTTCATTTTCTACACTTTCAACCTTAATAGATCCATGATGTAGTTTTACAAATTCTTGTACTACTTCTAATCCAATACCTGTACCTCCATAATATGCTTTTTGATGTTTTTCAACTTGATAAAAACGAGTAAAGATATTTTTCACCTCTTCTTCTGTCATTCCTACACCTGTATCAGAAATACTTAATTCAAGGTGTTCTTTTCCTTCTAGTTCTACTTGATCGATACGTACAAAAATATCTCCTCCTTGAGGTGTAAGTTTTAGTGCATTTGATAAAAGATTGAATAATATCTTCTCAATCATTTTTACATCTAAATATGTATAAATAGGAACTTCAGGACTTTCTACACTAAGGTTTATCCCTTTATTTTTTGCATCTTCTTTAAAGAATAAGATTACTTCTTTTACAACTTCTTTGACTTCAACATTTTGAACTTTCAACTTCATTTTATTGAAGCTTAACTTTCTAAAATCCATTAGTTCATCAATAAGCTGTTTTAATCTCATTGCATTTCTATAAATAGAAGCATACTTATCTCTAATATCTTCATTAATTTCTCCATTCTTCAGTAAATCTGTAACAGGATTAAGAATTAAGGTGAGTGGAGTTCTAAATTCATGAGAGATATTTGTGAAAAATTGAAGTTTCGTCTGAGATACCTCTTCTTCTTGAATTCTCCTATCTCTTTCCAGTTTAATTGCTTGCTTTTCTCTAAGTCTTATTTTCATTAAATAAGATAAAACTCCTAAACCTAATAAGAATGAAATGATATATCCAAAAATAGCCCACGAACTCTGATACCAATGAGGAAGTACATTAATCTGAAGTGTTTTTTCATCAGACCATTTCCCATCAATACTCATTGCTTTTACATGAAAAATATATTCCCCGTCTGGTAAAGAAGTATATGTGGCCACTCTTTTTTTCCCTACATAATTCCATTCTTGCTCTAAACCTTCTAAGTAATATGCATATTTAAGTCTTTTGGAATATGGAAAATCCAAACCAGCATAAACCAAAGAAAAAACAGATTGATTTGGTTGGAGCGTAAGTACTTCTGTTTCATTAATAGGTTTTTCTAAAGGTGATTTTTCATCACTCACTTTCATTGTTTTATTGAATATTTTTAATTCTTTCAAATTAACAATGACATTATGCTCGGTAGGTACTTTCAAAGAAGATGGATTTAAAGCATTTAATCCCACTATATTACCTACATACAACTCCTTTATTTTATTATCAAAATAAATAGAATTGTAATTAAAATTATTAGAAGATAAACCTTCATTCTTAGAAAAGTTATCTATAACTCCAGTTGCTTGATCGATAGATGAAACACCACTTTTTCCTGTTAACCAGATTTTATATGAATCATCTTCTACAATCCCACAAACTACTGATTGAAGTAAACCATTTGACTTATCAAAAGATTGAAGTGTATGATTTGAAGATGAATATTTATAAACACCACCCCCATCTGTTCCTAACCAAATATTTTGTTCATGGTCTTCAAAAAGTGATAAAATATTATCTCCTTTTTTCTTTATAACACTGAAAAGTTCAGTCTTTTCAATTGCTTCTACTTTCAGAGATTCTAAATTGGAAATATCAACTTTATATACCCCTTTTGTTGATCCTATCCATAAAAAGTTATTTTGATCAACAATTAAAGAGCGAATATCTTTTTTATATAAATGATCAATATTAAAGCCCCCCTTTTGTAAATGATTAAAAGTCTTATTCTTAGGATTATAATAATGAACACCACTTCCAAAAGTACCAAACCAAATATTTCCTGATTTATCTTCTGTAAAAGCTAATACTCGATTTGATTTTAGTGTACCATTCGTATTTGATTTTTGGTAATGATGAAAATGTGTACTTCCATTTGGTAACATGTAGATACCATTGTCCCAGGTCCCGACCCATAAATTCTTTTTACTATCAATAAATGTAGTTTGAACAGCATAACTATTAAACCCTCTGAACTTACTTTTATTTCCTTCATTTACCAGCGTGTATTGTTCATTAGAAGGAGAGTATTGAGCCAAACCCGTTCCATCCATTCCAATCCAATACAAATCATCCTTTATTTTAGAAATACTATTTACAGAATTGAAATTTTTCTGACCATTATTAACCTTATGCTTTAATTCACGAAACTTAAAGAAAGATGGGTCATATAATCCCATTCCAAATTGATAATAACCTAAAAGGACTCGATTATTTGGTAATGCCTCCAAAGACCATATGGAATTCGATTCTAAAGACTCCTCTGAATTCGATTTCTCAATTTGAATTGGTTTTGAATGTAAATCTTGATTTTTAATAATGTATAACCCATCATTTTCAGTAGCAATAAACAAATCATTATTGTTCAATGTTATATCCATTACTCTTGTCTTAGTAATTGGATAGTGTTTATACTCTTGATTCTTAAAATCAATATATAATAATCCATTTGTACTTGTCCCTACCCACAAATTTTGTTCATCATCTAAATACAGTGATTGTAAACCAACATCAAGATATTGTTTTGGTATAAAACTAAAGTTTACTTTTTTGAATTCTTTATGATCTAGTGATAATGAAAATAGCCCTTGCCCTGTTGCCAAGTAAAAAAAACGCTGATTAGCACTCACTATTTTATTAATAGATAAGTTCTTCTGATTTGAAAAGTCTTCCGATTTAAGAATTTCAGTTTCTCCAGTTGTTTTATCCAAGATAAGTATCCCTTGAATATCAGATCCGAAGACTAATTGATCATTTACTCCATCTTGAATATCATAAATTGTCAATGCTCTGTTGGGAAATTCTTTAGAGAGTAGTGGGTAGCTTTCAAAAGTTCTTGTATTCTTATTAAAAAAACTTAATCCATTATCTGTACCTGTCCATAAAGTACCTTTATTATCTTGAAAAAGTACTCGAATAAAATTACTACTTAAGGAAGTTGAATCTTTCCAATTTCTTTCAAAATGTTCATAAAAAATGCCATCATATCGATACACACCACTACCGTACGTACCTAACCAAGTATATCCATCATTATCTACTTTAATATCAGAAACTGGCCGTCCATTTAGGTCATCATTATATGATAAAAAAAACTCATTAAATTGTGCACTAGTCTCTGTAAAAGTTAATAAGTTTAGTAAAATAAGTAAAAATCTATAATACATTCTATTTCAATAAAAAGTCACAATAAAAGCCTAATTACACAACAAATGTAATTATAACAATTGTAATATTTAACGTAATTATAAATCAAAGCTTAAAGTATTAACACAAAAAAAGTTTTATTTACTAAAAAAAAATAAAATTAAATAAAAAATAGGTAGCCCATTATTCATGAACTACCTATTTAGATCTTAATAAATTGAATTATTTCTTGATCACTTTATATGTGTGACCTTCTGTCTTTATTAAATAAACACCATTATTATATTTTGATAAATCAAATGAATTTCCTCTTCCTTTAAAAATTTGATTTCCTATGACATCGAAAATCTGAAACTCTACAACTTTAGTAAAGTTTACTTTATCTGTTGTTGGGTTTGGATATATAGTCATTCTTTTGAATTGATTCTGATCAAGAGATGTTGTAATATCTTGAGTAGAGATCAAAATATAATTTTTAACTGTTATACCATTTTCTGCGGTTACTGTAATTACCGTTGTTGTTCCATCAGAATAAATAGTAACTAATGCATTTTCGTCCTGTGGCAATGCTGTCACATCAGCATTTGAAGACATAGTTACATTGTAAGCATAACTTTCAGGATCAAAATTATCTACTTCAACTCCATCAATTTTTAAACTTGAAAGGAAAGCATTTGAAGAAGGTATTCTTTCTGAAAATGTTACTGTTACCTGATATTCTTTTGTCGTTACTTTATCTTCTGCAGTCACCAAGATAGTGTGAACGTTGTTTATTTCAGATATAGATACTAATGCCTTTTCATCTTCTGCTAAAGCTGTTACTATACCATTAGCATCATATTCCACTCCTACTGAATAAATTAACTGATTTACATCAAATTCTTCTAGAGCTACTCCATCAACTGATATAGAGGTTAAATTAGCATTGGTAGATTTTGGTACTTCAACAGTTAATGTAACTGTATATTCTTTTGTTGTAACGCCATCTTCTGCGGTTACTAAAATTGTATGTACATTACCAACAGCTGTAATCGATACATTTGCCTTATCATCTTCTGCAATAGCAGTTACTTCTCCATTTGCTCCAGAAGCAATCGTTACATCATACATTAATTTATCTACACTAAAACCTTCAATAGCTACTCCATCAACTGATATAGAGGTTAAATTAGCATTGGTAGATTTTGGTACTTCAACAGTTAATGTAACTGTATATTCTTTTGTTGTA
>NZ_JBSWYJ010000024.1:0-80838 GCF_056161045.1 Flammeovirga sp. AWQ4_249 | reverse complement strand
AAAATATTTTTTCTACCAATGATATTTATTTGAAATGCTGACCTTTGTAATGTGATAATGATAAAAACAGAACACATTTAACAACTGTCTAGACAATATCATTAATATAAGGTTTTAAGTTTGAAAATAGGTTGGTACTTATATGTGCCGTTGAAAGGAGGGATGTCATTGACGTCCCTTTTTTGTTTTCTGAAAAACTTGAGATGCACTTTTTTACCATTAAAAAGGAAAAATATACCAATGGATTAAATGTAAAATTTAGACCTTTGTCTTATCGTAATTAAAGATATAATTAACCAATAAGCACATCACATAAAATTTAATTTGAATAAAAAAGTTAGGTAGAAATTTATTACATATGATTTGAAGTGGGCTTTCTTTGAAAGCCCTTTTCTTGATTAGACAAAAATCAAAATATATAAGTCATAAACTGAAAAAAAGATTCATAAAACGGTCGTAATTGAATAAACAAACTTTAATTACCATTCAACAATTATGAAAGTACAGAACTATGCGGAATTAATGGAGGCACTTGAATCTCCTATTATTCAAAATATAGTAATTACAGATACCATTTATGTTCCACAAAGCATTCATTTATCAGAAGGAGTTTCTATTGAAGGAATAAACAACGAACAATCGGGATTATTCTTTGGAGATGGTGATGGTATTGGATTGACAAGAAATAATACTTTAAAAAATCTGACCATTCAAGTTTCACCTGTAGATAGAGCTATTTATATAGCAAGTATTCTTGAAAATTTAGGAACCTTAGAGCTTTCAAATTTAAATATTACCGGCCAAGTTCAATTAATTACAAGGGAAACAACCCAAAAATTAGATCTATTCGTTCATAATATTGATATCATATCAGCGGATGTGAGGGTTAGAAAAGAAACTCAGAATTATTTCAACGTTGAAGTAGTACAAGGTGCTTTTACAGTTTATAACTTTTGTACTGATGATAATAGTGTTATTAACCTTGAAATTGATGGTATATCAATTGGTAGAAAAGGAGCTCCAGTTTTAGGTAGTGGTTTACAAGTGTCTGGATTTGGATACAATGGTGGACAAGTAAAAGTTTCTAAAATTAATACAGATGCAATCTATTCTAATGGTATGTTAGCTCTTGGAGTAAACGACATAATTTCTGGAGGATGCTTCATAATGGCTGGTGTTGAAGTAGATACGATCATTAACAGAAAGGAAATAGTTACATATGGTGTAAATGGAATGGTACTAGACAATTGGGGTACTGTAAATAAATGGATTGCTGAAGGTGAAATTATTTCTTATGGTCCTAGTGGTATCGGTTTTGTGAATTTCGGTACAGTGGAATTATTTCAAGCTAAAAACAAAATTGAAACTTTTGGATTAGGAGCTAGAGGTTTTAATCAATATGAAGGTACGATTTCAATGGCTATATTTAACGAAATAATTACACACGGTGATGGTGCCATTGGGATTCAAGTTTCTAAACCAGTAGGTGAGATAAGACTTGAAAAGAAACTTACTACCAAAGGTTCAACAGGAAGAACTTTAGTGAAAGGGAAGTTATTTGAGTTAGCAGCAGATGGTCTAAGCGTATTAGATGGAGGATCAATTCGTAAGTTATTTATTAAAGAAGGCCTTAAAACAGAAGGAGACAAAGTTACAACGCTAAAAGTGGCAGGAAAAATATATGAATATTTCAATGAAGGTGAAGTAGAAGCTTTAGGTAAAGAATCTACAGAAACTTTAATCGAAGGAGAAGGAGAAATTGGAAATGTAATTTAAATACCGTTTATCAACGAATATAATTGAAGCCACTTTATTTTTTAAAGTGGTTTTTTTGTGGAATTATTAAGTATATCCTTTTAAGTTTGTTGTTCACTAGAATATTGGATATATGTATTATTTATCTTCCACAGAAGTAAAAGAGATGTGTTATACAAGTACCTATCACATCAAAGATTTTTTATTAGATCAAAAAGAAATTTTTCCTTATCATTTAGCGTCAATTATTGAATTTTCAAAACAAGGAAAATTATCTCATGATGGATTTAATATTTATGTAAGAAAGAATAATACAAAATTACATTCAATTGTGCAGGAGGTTAACCTCTTATCCAATGAGGCATTAAATTTTCCTATAAAAGTGCCAAAATACCCTCATTTCAGAACAGCAGAACATCTCTATCAGTGTATTAAACTTGACCCTGAAAAGGGAGATGATGTTATTGATAAACAACTTTTAATTTTAGACCAAACTTCTGGTGAAGGTGCTAAAAGAATTGGTGATCGAAAAGAAGATATGCGTATGTTCTGGAGATCTCCATGGATTATGAAATCATGGGAAATGAGAGATCTTCCTTTTGATAATTATAAAGAAAAACATTGGGAAGCTTTGACTGAAATAGTTAATGCAAAGTGGTATTCATTGTTGATGAAATTAGCCAACAACAGAAAAGAATTTGGTAAAGTACTCTTGAAAAATGGAGCTGTTAAGCAATCTCCTATTGTAGAAATAGCGATTGATCAAAAAAATCCTGACCTTCTATGGGGCACAAAGATTGAACGAAATGGAATGTTAAGAGGTACCAACTTAGGAGGGAAGCTTTTAAGTAGATTAAGAGACCTTTACCGTTTGGAACTACTTCAAAAGAAAGGCACTTTTGCCATGTTGAATGTAAATCCTCCTTTTCCAATAAGTATTATCGGAGGAGAAATACCAAATCTTGACTATAATGAATAAAAAAGAAATAAACGAAAAAAACCGCAAAATTTGGGATAAGAATGCTAAAGTTTGGAATGAAACTATGGGAGAAAAAGGAAATCGATGGCATCTAGAACTCGTAGCTCCTTCAACTTTACAATTACTAGACCTTCAGACCAAAGATCATATTTTAGATATTGGCTGTGGAAATGGCATCTTTTCTAGAAGATTAAATGAAAGTGGTGTAAAAGTAACTGCCTTTGATTTTAGTGAGGAAAATATCAAATATGCAAAATCTTTTATAGATGAAATTTCTTACAAAAGGCTAGATATCACTAAAAAAGAAGATTTAAATCAAATCAATGCTAATTTCAATAAGGCAGTAGCTAATATGGTTTTTATGGATGTTCCTGAGATTGAAACATTGTTCTCATTTTTATCAGAAAAGATGAAAAGAGGAGATGTTTTTGTATTTTCTATTCAACATCCAGCTTTTAATTCTGAATTTGTAAAATTCAATGAAAGTAGTATTTCTATTTCTAACTATGCATTAAATTCAATGTCTATGGGAGTAGCTATTGAACATCAACCAGAAAAGCAATTTTATTTTCACAGGCCAATTTCATACTATTCAAAAATTAGTAAAGAAAATGGTTTTGTCATTGATCTTATTGATGAACCTTTGCTTGATGGAGATGAATTATTTAGTAAAATACCACCAATAATGATTTTTAAGCTCCTTAAAAATTAGTTATTACTAAGTTGGAATGATGAAATACTTAACGTTAGGATAAGGTTAAATATTAAAGAAGTTACATCAAGGTTTCCATTTATATCTGAGTATATACCAAATAAATGTGGTTTCATCTGAATTAAAGTCAAGCTAAATAAACCAAAAACAATCCATAGAATTAGAATGATGTAATAATCTTTTTCTCTAGAAGTTAAAGTGAAATAACTTAACAAAACAGTAGAAGAAAAGTATATAATGGATTGTATATATAGATGTTCATAGTTGAAAATTTCTAAATGAAATACATACCTACAAATTACTAACCCTGAGCTCAAAGTTCCAATGCCTAAAAACCATTGAGGAGCAAATTGACCAATTAGAACGCTAAGTTTTTTACCTTTATTAAAGTTTTTACTACGATCGTAAACCTTTTCTTTATTTGATAAAGAAGTTAAGTAAACACCCATTAAACTTAAAAAGAGAAGCAAAATTAAGATAATCTTCCCATAAGCTAAATTAGTATTGAAAATTGATACTTCAAAACTTGTATTGTTGTGACTAGGCAATGAATTGTGCAAATGAGAATAAAATTTAAAAGCATATATTTCAGTAAATAGCATTAATCCCAAGAAAAGGGAAATAGTATTATTACTAATAATACGTTTAACTTCTGTATTAAATGTAGTAGTCATCTTAAGTTTGAATCTTATAATTGTGATATTTTGAGTACGTAGTTTTTAACTCTTTGGTTAATAGAAGATTAGAATATCTTTAATTGTAATCACAATCTGATAGAAAAAAGGCTTATTATGCAAGAAATGTTGATTTTACTATAAAATAAGTATTTGATAGGAATAAATTATACAGTATAAATAAAAGTCAATCAATGGAAGTATAGAACTATATAAAGTGTCTTTTACCCAATTCTATACACTACAAAATAAAAAAATAGAATATTATGAAACTTGAACAAAAATTAGAACAATTACCTTTAATAAAAACAGATCAAAATCTATTACAACAATTATTTGGTAGGAATGATCTTACTCCAATGTGGGTAGCAGATATGGATTTTCAAGTAGCAACTTTTATTCAAGATGCTATAATTGAACGTGTAAAAGGTTCTGGTTTTGCATACGAGTTTCATTCTAAATCTTTTAAAGAAGCACAAAAGTTATGGTATAAAAATCAGTATGGTATATTGTTGGATGAAAATAAAATATTATATAGTCCGTCAATCCCTACAAGTATTGGTCTTATATTAGAAACTTTTACAGAAGAAGGGCAGGGTGTAATTTTACAAACACCAGTGTTTTTTGATTTTAAACATATCATCAAAAAGCATGATCGGAAGATTGTAAATAATCCATTAAAATATCAAGAAAGTAAATACACGATAGATTTTGATAATCTAGAAGAACTAGCTGCTAAGAATGAGAATAAAGTCTTAATTTTCACCAACCCTCATAATCCAGTTGGTAGAGTTTGGACAAAAGAAGAAGTAAATAAAGTAGTAGAAATTGCTGAGAAATATAATTTAATTCTGATCTCAGATGAAATACATAAAGACATAATATTATACGAAAATACTTTTAATTCTATTTTGACTGTTGACCTCAAAAAGGTGAATGCATTCGTACTAACATCTGAGGCGAAAACATTCAATATCAATAGTATTTCTGATGCTATGACAATTGTCAATTTAGAGGAGTCATACGAAAAACTATCTAAACAATTTGAAAAAATGAATTTTGGACGCCCTAATGCAATAACTGCAGTTGCGGTAGAAGCGGCCTATAATCATGGAAAAGAATGGTTGGATGATTTGAAAGTTCAACTTGAAAAAAATATAGATATCGTCAATGAAGGTCTTGTAGGTTCTAAAATCAAGCTAGTTCAACCTGAAGGCACTTTCCTAATATGGTTAGATTTTAATAATTTATTTGATAACCCTAAAACATTACTAAATACAGTGGTAGAAGAAACTAAGTTAGCCCTAAATTCTGGACACTGGTTTGGAAGAGAAGGAGCAGGATTTTTAAGAATGAATATAGCTACTTCTTCTGAAAAAGTAAGAAAGGCTATTAAAGCACTAAGAGAAATGGAATCAAAGCTTTAATCAAAATAAATAACATCCTTTGTCTAAAAAAAGGGTGTTATTTTTTTAGCTTTTTGAACTGAGTAGGAGTCATGCCAAATTCTTTTTTAAAATGTTTTGAGAAGTGGTTTACATCAGTATATCCATAATCATAAGCTAATTCAGTGAAAGTTTTATCAGAAAACTCAATTTCTTTTTTGATAGCATTTATTCGAGCGTCTTTATAAAATTGATAAATGGTATTGTCAAACATCATTTTAAAGATGTTTTCTAATTTCGTAATATTTATTCCATGTAAAGAAGATAGGTCTGCTATGTTAGGCTTTTTCTTTAAGTTTTCTAAAATATTATCTTTTACCTTAAATACAATTTCAACTTCATAATCAAGATTAATCTTAGGCTTTTCATTGTCATTAATTTGGTATAGAATATCCTTAAAATAAATAAATAATTCAACTGATTTTGCCGTTAGCCAATCTTTTAAAAATTCTTCATGAACATGTTGGTAATTAAAGACCGATCTTTTCCAATTGCGTAAATGTTCTTCCCCTTCATGATATAAAAATGATGTGAGTTTAGCGATATTTGTATTTATTTCTTTTGAGATCTGATCTTTAGAGAAATAAATACTTGCTTGTTGAACTTGATCCCCTTTATTAAAGTCTAAGTAGATTTTATCATTTTCTTTAAAAACGAAAAAACCATAAGGAATAGAAAACTGAATAGGGTTATGTTTATCATATTCGTAGATTAAATTCTTACCGAAAAATTGGGTATTAAAGTCATAGGTTTCATTAAAATGGAATTCTAATACGACATCAATTTTTAACTGAAAATCAATAATTGTAAATTGTATGCCATTATTTTCAATGACATATACATCTCCTTTGGCTTTATCGTTATCAATAATAAGATGAATGTCATTTATTATTTCACCACCTAATACTTTTTGAAATTGAAGTAGATGACTATCAAATTTTTCGGAATTAAATTTTAAGTGCATAAGAAAATAGTTTATATTAATATACAAAAAATGGAATACATTTAAATGTATTCCATTTTTTATTACAGCATTTTCTAGTTACATCTTTATCACTTCCGTAGTAGATAATACTTTATAAGGTGTTAGGTTTATTGCTTCTTGAATTTTTTGATCCGTTACTTTATTACCATCATACCACACAGTTATTTCTTCTTTGTTGGTGTTGGGCCTGATCATCAATACACCATCAACCTCATCTAAGGAATATTTGACTATACCAATGCAACAACTAGATTTAAAGCCTTTTAAATGATATGTTATTTTCGTTTTATCTTCAATTGTATTTGTAACCTGATCATTTGCTTTAGAATCAGTTTGACAAGATGATATTATTGTAGAAAATAATACGAATAAAATAAATGTGATTTTTTTCATGATGTTATGCATTAATAATATATGGAAGTAAAAGAGTAAAAAGTGTTACTAATGTAACAGCCCATAAAAAGGCCTTAGATTGTAAAAATGAAACGACTTTCTTTTCTTCAGTTTTCAATTCTTCATACCCTTCTGGAAGAGAACAACATTCTTTAGATTGTTTAGGGAAATAAGCGAGGTAGAGATTGTAACTTGTTAAAGCTAAACTTAATCCAATTAAATAAGGCTTTATAGTGATTAGCCAAGTTAGTGTTGATGCAGATACGCCTAATAAACCAACTATGGAAAGAAGTGGTCCAACGCAACATGTAGAAGCTAATAATGCACTAAATATTGCTGTAAATGAATTTACAATAGTTTTCATCCGATAAACTTTTATTAAATACTACTATTGAAGTATAAGAATTGAATAAAAGGACACAGAAAAAAAACTCTTATTTTAAAAAAAATAATCTCACATCATGTAATTGATTGATAATGTGTTGGAAATAAAAAAGCTCAGTAAATGAAAAAACATTTACTGAGCTTTTTAAAGGAAAGAATAAAATACTTTTATTGAGGGTTTTTTAGGTTGAAAACAAATTCTCCACCTTCATGCCCTACATTTTTCAATGGTTTCCCTTGAGGTTCTTGCATTGTATTACTCATCACAGATTGTCTAACATAAAGTGATAAACTTGAAATTGTCAATTTCTCATTTGGATTATTAACTAAATATTTTGTTAGATATAAGTTAAATGGACTGTGTTCACCTGCATTTCCATCTGATACTTCTGTTAAACCACCTGAAGATAAGCCCCAACGAGATTTAAATGATTCAACTCTATCTGCATACATCATACCTCTAGACGTACTTGCAAACATTGACCCTGAGAAACATGCATCAGAAATTAGTAAAGTATGCTTTGTTTTTAATGCTTTGATATACTTCAAGATTGTTCCGTTAGGTAAGTATTGAGACATGTCATCTTGTGTCATTGCAGCATTTACAGGTACCCAATATCCTTCTTCTGTAAATTCATCATAATAGCCATGACCAGAATAATAGATAAGGACTTTATCTTCTTCACCAACTTTAGTAGCTAAATCTCTAACAAGTTTATTGATTTCTGCTTTATTTACTTGTTCATTATATAATTCAATGACATTTTCTTGTTCATAATTATAATATTCAAGTAATACATCTCTGAAATTCTTCGCATCATTGACGGCATTTGCAAGAGGAGTCCATTCTTTATAATCATTACAAGCAATTAGCACTAAGTAGTTTTTTCCTTGTTGAACTGTTTTGGCAACCATTGTACTTGCACCTGCATCATCGCTATCAGATTGATCAAGACTCAACATAAACTCTTGCATGTCAGATCTATTTCTTAATGAATCCTGAACCATTACTCTGAATTTATTCTGAGGAGCTTTAATGGCTTTGAAACCTCTAGATACCGCATTTGGTTTAGCATAACTAACTTCAATTTCAACATCGATACCTTCACCAGGTTCAATATTTTGTAGTTGTACCGCTCTATCAAAATTAAGCCCAGGAACAGACATGGAAGCGAGCAACTTAACAGTTGGAGAATATGAAGTGCCATCTCCAAAATTATCTACTCTTAATTTAATTTTTCCAGATCCTCCTTTAGATAATGTAGTTACACCACCATCATAAACAAATTGAAGGTCAGACATAATTAACTCTGCTGGAAGAAATTCTTTCGGCTCTTCTTTTTTTACAACCTCTTGAGGAGCCTCTTCTTTTTTATTTTCTTGTTTTTCAACTTTAATTTCGGGGGCAACTGCTATTGGAGTTGTTACTGGAACAGTTGAAGTTGTAGGAGTAGAGGTACTTGGTAAGTTAACTTCTCTAGCTGAAACGTTTGTATTTTGACCTTCACCAAAAGAAACAATACTATTGTCTTTTGTTTTAGCCAAAGCCATTGTTTCATTCATATTTTGTAAGTGATCAATTAAAACCAAAGTTGTTTGAAGAAACTCAAAAGCATCAGTTGCATGTTTATCGCCAGATGCTGCTTTATCAATAAAAGGTTTAGCCTTTTTTAATAAATCTATGGCAGCTTGATTAAGTTCAGTACTTTGAGTTTCAAATTCAGTTAGTGTCAACTCATTTAAATGATTGATATCTCCAACAGCTTGATTATAATAAATAGTACCAATATTATAATTAGCATCTAAATGTTCAGGATTATGCACTAAAGCTTGTTCATACATTTTTAAGGCTTCATCAATGTTATTGTTTTGTTGATGAATAACCCCCAAAGTGTAAGGAAAGTCAGGATTATCCGTAATCGGAATTAATTCTTCAAGAAGTTTCATTGCATCCTCAATCCTGTTTTGCTCAAAATACATAGATAGGAGAGGCCCACCATATATTTCAGCATTATTAGGATACAATCGGATTGCTTCTTTTAATTTATCTTCAGTAATACTTCCTTCACCACTTAATGAGGCTTGGAACATAATTTCACTGAATTCATTGAAACTAGGAGAAGTGTATTTGAACACGGAAGTAAACTCTTCTTTTAATTGTTCAAAAGATTCGTTATTGTTAGCATAAGCTGCGGCTAATGCTCCTTCTAAGTAGGCTACAGAATCTGTAGGTAAAGTCTCTTTTGCCTTAATATAATCATTAAGAGCATTCTGAAATTCATCAATTTCATACCACTCTCTAGCACTTGCCATATGTTTTTCCCAAACTTGTTCAACTGTTTGAGCATTTGCATAAAATGTGCATAATAAAAGGCAAAAGAACAGATTAAATTTAGTGTAAGTCATTATATATTATTGAATATTCTTTTCAACAACTTTTAGATTATTAATTTTTAATGTAACTAACATTACGTCACTTTCATTAAAGTCTTGATTCAATTCAAAAGAATCTTTAACACCAATTAAGTTCAATGTATTGTCATAATCAGTGAGGGCAAAAATGGATTGGTAAGCTTGATTTGCAGTTAATACAGTTCCATTTACAGGAGTGCCATATGCGTCCAGTTTTAAGATACCAGTATTAAATTCACCAAATGTTCCTTGAGATGCTTGTAATACTTTAGTCTCGTCAATATTAGATAATTTATTAATATTAGCGACAACTAAGAACTGATCTGGTAGAGGAATAATCTCAGTGACAATACCTTGCATTAATAGGTTAGTATTCCAAAGAATTTCACCATCTACTTTAATGTTTTGGATATTTAAAGTGTCATAACTTTGAATGTTATTTTTTGAAGCTCCTTTAAAGGCCACCAAATAACTCTTTTGCTCCTGTAAGTATTGAAAAACTCTAGGATACCTATTACTAACTAATGGCATTTCTCTCAAAATTTCACCAGTATTTTGTTTTACAATAATTACCTTATTATTAAGTGAAACAGTATTTTCACCAACTTTTACCCCTTGAACAGTAACCATAATATGCAGATTGCCGCCTTTCTGGTTGATTGAAGGGATGTCAATTGATGGCAAACCTTGGTATTCTTTTGGATCAAAAGCATATCTAGTTACATAACTAAACTCTTGAGCTGTATCTAAATTTGCTACAAATACATCAATCGTTTTTTCATCTTTGATAGTACCAATAATGTATTTATTATCTTCTTTACCTGGTCTTACATGTAAAGTGTTTATTCTTCTTACAATAAATTCATTATTCTCATGAATTGGCTCTAAACTGATAGAGTCTTCTTCATATGTAATAAATTTTGCAGAATCTGCAGAAGTTGCGGAGAAGTAATTTACAATGATATTTTTTAATAGTGCTTCTGCATTATCTTGTTGTTCATTGAGAAATCGTTTCTCAGTAGAAATATAAGCAGGTAAGTTATTATTGTACTTTAATTGAAAATATTTAGCGTGTTTTTTGTAACCAATACTATTTTTATCTGTTGGAATATTATCAATACGCTCCATTGCTTTAATACTTTCAGTCCAAACATCAGCTTGAGAACGGATATATTTTAAATCACCTTTTAGACCTGAATTAATTACTTTTGAATATGCAATCTGATTTAAAAGGTTGATTTTTTGTTCTTTATATTCGTATATATTTACCGGATATGCATTAGGATCATATTTTTTGATTTTACCCACTGTATAAAGATCAAGATAAAACCTTTCTTCACTTGGTGTTGAAGTTAATTCTTTTTCCCTTACAAGAGTTTCTAATTTATCATCATAACTATTGACCATTGTACGCATAGAGATGATTTCATCTTGATAGAACTTTAAAACATTATCATACCATCCAGCATAATCCCATAAGCGAATATCATCCGTCAAGAAACTTGTTCTTGTTAATCCATGAATTCTATAATTTTCAATAGGAAGTACAGAGTAATTTGTTGTATAACCTTCCATTGGATGTACTTCTAATGCTTTTTTATAGCGATCAAAGTAAAATAAACTTTTGAAATAATGTTCCTTCATCGGAGCCATTTTATCAAAAAGAGTATCGTAATCAGCCATAATATAAAGTTCCTTGATAGTAGGATATGTTCCACAAACATCTCTAAAAATTTCATTGGCAATCAAGTATTCATTAATACTTGCTTTGAAATTCATGTAGATACTGTCTACTTCCATTTTTTGACGAGCTAGTACTTTTTTTCTTCGTTTAAGCTCACCAGTAATTTCATTAAGTGTTACCTTTTCTAGGTTAAGTGTGTCATTACCTGGATAATTTAAGAATTCCATGTAATACTTCTTACCTTTTTTCTTGACTTCTTTTTCATCAAGTTTCGCTTCAAATATTTCAATATACCGTAATGCTGAATCACAAGTTGAATGAATTGCTTGGTATTCTCTCAATACATCAAAATCATTTATTCTTTGGAAATAATAATCACTGATTTGATAAACTGGGTTAACTTCTAAAGGTTGGTACTTCATGATCTTTTTTAGATCTTGAAAAGTAGCATCTTCAATTCTTGCATCAAATGTTGGTTTAAATAATGGGAAGAACTTTTTATAATCTAGATCTTCATATTTTTTTCGCTCCATTATTGTTGCTTCATCTTCTTCCACTTTTTCTTGGGCTTGAAGATTACTTGAATAACTTCCAATCGTTATAAATAAGATTAACGTGGAAAGAAACTTTATATATTTTTTTGTATTTGTCATGATTAGATACGCTTCTTAGTTGTTTACAGATAGTACCATTAGTTCTACACGTCTATTCTTGGCCTTATTCTCTTCCGTGTCATTTTCAACAGCTGGTTGAGTTTCACCATATCCTTTCGGTACTAGTCTAGATTTTGGAATACCAAACTGAACTACATACATAGAAACACTTTTTGCTCTACTTTCAGATAACTTCATATTGTATTTATCGCTACCTACATCATCAGTATGCGCAGCTAATTCGACAATAATATTAGGGTTATCCTTCATCAATTTGACCAAACGTTTTAATTCTCTGTAACTACTTTCGATAATTTCAGATGAATTCGATTCAAAAAGAATATCTTTTAGAGGAAGCTTTGTGTTAGGTTTTAATTCTGTCAAAGCAACATCAAAGTTTTTCTTAGATCCTGCCTTAAGTTTAGAAGAGAAGAATGAATAACCTCTTGGACTTCTTACTTCTACCTGATAGTTGGCACCATCACGAACTTCAACTTTATACTTACCATCTTCACCTCTTTCAGCAGCTACAGCAATTCTTTCATCCGTATCTGTGTTATGTAAAATAATCATGGCCTCAATACCTTCAGCAGTAACAGCATCTTCAATATTAAATTCCATTTCTACTTTAACAGGTGCTAGTTCAACAGATTTTTCAAATGTTTGATATAATAGGAACTCACTTAAATCAAACTGAAATGATTGATTATTAAAGTTTTCTTTAGCTATATGAACTTCATATTTATCACCTAAAGGTAACTCCAATAAATAGGTCATTTCATTTTTTGTAATATTGATATTTTCAAGGAATTCATTTGTTGTAAGACTTTTGACTTTGATATCAGCTTCAACCTTATGCATGATATCTGCATCAAATACCTCTAAATTTAAATTTGCTGTATTGAATAAACCGATATCTTTGATTTCTCGTTTATAATGATCTAATGTTGTTAAATCTTCGGAGAATATTTTAGTAGAAAATCCTTCAGCATTTACTTGAATTTCATAATCAATGCCTTCTGTTAATACTAAAGCAAATTTACCGTCTTCAGCCACAGGCATTTCAAAAAGTTTCTCAGTAGTTGACCTGTCTCTTACAGTAAAAGTGGCTAAAACTGGTGATTTGTCATCTTTATTAAAAATTTTACCTTGAATTGTTTTGTTCTTATACTGCTTAAATTCTTCTGTAATTTCTACAGTGAAAATATCTTCTTGTCCTTTTTCTCCAGGAAATTTTTTTAAAACTTTAGGATCAACTTCACCTCGGTTTAAGAAATAAAGGTCTTCACCTGAAGCTGAAATAGAAGCATATAAATCTGCAGTAGGAGTGTTTACAAAATGCATATTGATAGGTTCTGACCATTCGCCATTGAAACCTAATTTACTCATCCATAAGTCATAATCTCCTTTACCTCCAGCTCTAATTGATGAGAAAATTAATGTTCTACCATCTGATAAAATTCGTGGTGCTTTTTCACAACCAATATTAATAGGAGCAGGTAGAGCTTCTGGCTCACCCCAAGTACCATCAGGTTGTTTATTAGAAACCATAATTTCAAAACAACTTAAACCAGATTCATTTGGAATGGTATCCATTCTCATAAAATACATTTGTAGACCATCTGCAGTTACAGAAGGAAAACTTTCATGTGCATCACTATTGATAGGAGCACCAATATTAATTGGAGCACTCCACTTATCACCAATTCTTGTGGAATAGTAAATATCTTCTGCACCAATACCCTCATCAAAGTGAGCAAAATAATATAATGTATTACCATCATAAGAAATGGATGGACCTCCGATCAAATCCTGATCTGTACCGTGATGATTTACACTGTCTACTCCAGCAGGGTCAGACCATGTTTTTCCTTCATCTTCAGTAACAGTTTCATAGATACCCCATTGACGATTTTCACCTCTATTGGCTTGGAAAATTAATACATTACCTTCTGCATTTAATGAAGGAGCATATTCTCTATATAATGGAGAACTTACATTATCAGGTAACTTCACCTGTGTTCTTTTCTTTTGTGCATAAATATTATCGCACACTAATAATGCTAAAAGAAAAGTTGATGTCCATAATACAAGATTACGGAAACTAAATGTTCTATAGTTTGGTATAGAATCAGTCATATTTGATACAAACAGTTTAGATGTTGTAGTAATAGTTTCTAAAAAATGCTTTATGTGGTAATTATACCAACATTGCAATTAATTTAAAAAGAAACTTCATTATTATTTAGTTCGAAGGTAATGTTGTGATGATAACTCTTTTTTCTGCAAAAGTAACCTCATCAGCACCTTCTATTTCACTATTCTCGATATTTACCTTTCTGTTCTTTGCATTAATTGTTTCAATATCATCATTAATGAATACGAAACCATGTTGTGCACTAGTATTTAAAGGTTCAAACTTATTTCCAGTCTTTGCAAAAGCTTGTAATGTCTCAACGCCAAATGGGGGTGCACATTCAAACTCTTGGCTTACCTTTACCATTTTATTTACTTGATCAGCGTTTATTGTGTAATTGTCTAATAAAAGAACTTTAGTACCATCCGCCATATGATAGATGAAACGAACCTTACAAGGTCTATTTACTTTTACATATAAAGACATAATATCACCCATTGCGTAGATAGGACTATTATTTCCCTTATTTGTAACTACTTCTAATGAAAGACCACTGTTTTCAACAACATCATTGACAAACTGCTGTTGAATAAGTTTTACTTGTTGTAAATTTTGTGGTTTGAAAGAAACATCATTTAGTGCTTCTATTTTTATTTTAGTTTCTGAACTACCTACAATGTTACCAGATTCTTTTTCTCTTAAGATAGAAATAACATTTAAATAGTCATCCTCTTCCCAATAATTACCTTTAATTATAAATTTACTATTTGCTTCTTTATTATTAGTGATTTTAAATTTACCATTAGTACTTAAAGAGAGTTCTAATAGTTGATTTAATTTGATAGAGAACTTACTACCAATTTTGGTTTCTTCAAAAGTAAAATTCTCAAGGATTAAACTTTGGTTTGATAACGCAACTTGATCAGATAAGATCGAAGCAATCTCTTGAGATAATTCTCTCATAGAAGCAAGATCTTTATTATTTAATTGCGTCATTAAATTCTGAACATCAGTTTCCAACTGTAAATATTCTTTGTAATTTAATCCTACATTATCACCTAATGTTATTGATACAGAGTATAATTCTTCAATTTCTCTGAAAGTAGGTAAAATACGTCTTAAAGATTTTTTTGCTAATTGATTATTTCCAGTATTAATATTGTTTTCCGCTTGTTCTTTTGAACTCCTGATTTTTTCTAAATATGTAGTAACTTTTTCTCGGTTGTTTTTTAATAAATCAGCAATATTAACTCTAGCAAAAACATATAGGATTTGTTTATTTTCATCATAATAATCTTCTAGAATAATTCCGCTTAAACTCACATTAGAAAAAGAAGTACTATTCTGCTTAAAATTTTCATATGAAGCACCCGATGATGAACCAATGTCCAACTTACTCATACTTTCAATTTTTACAGAAACGCTTTCTGCAATTTCTTTTTTTGCAAGTTGTTTTAAGTTCTCTAATGATTCAGCTTTTGTTTCAACAGTTACATTTTCTGCAACAGTTAAGCTGCTGAGAAATTCAGTCTTAGGGAAATAAGAATCTCTATATTCTCTTTTAACCCAATCAGGCTCTCCTTTTTTTACAGGAGAAAAAGAGTACAGATACACACTCATAAAAATTAGAAAAGTAACTAAAAAAGTGGGCTTAAAATCTTGCATAATATAAATAGAATGTAAGTTGAAGTTATGAATAGTAAAAAAATCTTAAAGCAAATATAAAAAAACACTTTTTTATATAATAATTTAAAACGTTATATTCTTTATTTATTAGTAAATCTAAGATGTTTTATTTTCCTTGCGAGTAATAAATAATTTTAATAAACACAATAAACAACACAGTACATAATGGAAAAAATTTCTGTTATTGGATCAGGTACAATGGGTAATGGGATTGCTCATGTATTTGCTCAAAATGGATATCAAGTATCCTTAGTGGATATCTCAGAAACAGCACTTGAGAAAGCTGTTCAAACTATCTCAAAAAATTTAGATAGATTAATCAAAAAAGAAAAGATTACTGAAGACGTCAAAGCGAATACTTTAAATAACCTAACGACTTTTACTTCTTTGGAACAGGGAGTAAAAGATGCAGATTTGGTAGTAGAAGCAGCAACTGAAAATGTCGATATAAAACTTAAGATCTTTGAAGATTTAGATAAGTTTACTAAACCTACGGCGATCTTAGCATCAAATACTTCTTCTATTTCTATCACAAAGATAGGAGCGGTTACAAAAAGACCAGGAAAGGTAATAGGAATGCATTTTATGAATCCTGTACCTATGATGAAACTTGTAGAAGTAATCAACGGGTATTTAACAGATAAGGAAGTGACTGAAAAGGTTATTGAATTGTCTAAAAACATTCAAAAGGTGCCTGTTCCAGCGAATGATTATGCTGGTTTTGTCGCCAATAGAATTTTAATGCCAATGATTAATGAGGCTATTATATCATTACAAAATGGTGTAGCTGGAGTATTAGAAATTGATACAATTATGAAATTAGGAATGGCACATCCTATGGGACCACTTCAATTGGCAGATTTTATTGGTTTAGATGTTTGTCTTTCTATTATGAGAGTGCTTCAAGAGGGGTTAGGAAGTGATAAATACGCACCATCTCCACTTTTAGTAAATATGGTAGAAGCTGGAATTCTGGGTGTAAAGTCCGGTGAAGGTTTTTACGATTGGCAGGAAGGAAATAATAAATCTTTAGTTGTAAGTAAAAGATTTAAGTAAATAAGAAAGGCGATTATCGTTAATGATAATCGCCTTTTATTTTATTGTTGAGTAGATACGTAGGTTTCTACTAAAGGACCTAATTCTAAAACATCGTAAATCTGCCAACCTTGATCAGTTTTTCTGAATTTAACGGGAACTTCATTTTCTGATGTAGCACCATCTAACTGAATTACAAATACAATTTCTGCTTGAGTATCTGTAATCGTTTTCTCCTTTGTTCCTTTAAAATTCGCACCATCTCCATTCGCTAATGTCAAAAGCCCTAATACCTCAGAACTAATACTGACATCCTTAGGTATTTCAATTTTACCTTCTTTTATATTTGTTTCTACCTCTTGCTTTACAGCTGCCTGTATAGAAGGTTTCATCATAGCTATTAATCCAGTAGCAATGTCTAATTGACCATTATTTTTCTTCGTAGTATAATCTATATATTGATCAATAACACTGCTAATTACTTGATCCGTATCCACACACTCGTTGAAGGATTCAAGATCTTTATTATCTATTGCTCTTTTAATTTTAATAAATGTCATCTCTGGAGCATCCTGTTGTAAATAAAAGTAAGCCCCTGCGCCAATTGCAATAAATGCTATTAAGCCGATAATTATTTGAAGTGTCTTTTTGTTCATTATTTTATTTTTACAATTCTGAACATTAAATAAACAAAAACAGCACCTGAAATCATATTTTCAAATGCTGTTTTTTCTCAAGTTCTTTTTTATTTGGAAGAGAATAAATGTAATAAACCTGCAAGAGGAGTATAAAATAATACGATGCTCGGGTTATCCATTAAAGTATCAACTACAGTATCCATGGAGACATCTAACTCTCCTTGTTTGTCAACAATTGGTTGTATTTGAGATAATTGTAAGTTGCTATTCTTTGGATAAATACCATTATTTTTTTCAGCTATTAAAGCTTTGGTTTTTTCAAAGTCACCTTTATGTTTATTAAAAATAACTGGCCAAAGTGCCGGGAAGAACTTAAAAGATCGGCCCATATTTTTAATGCTTTTTTCAATCAAGTCGATGAAATTGTATGGCTTTTTACCATATAACTTTACAGCTTTCTCTAATTCTAATTGCATTTGATCATGAATAACCTCACTAAGTTCTAAAATTTTCTCTTCGGAAATATCCTCAATATTTCTATTGCCAACCATCTCATATGGCTTAATCCTCTTTCCTCTAACGAAAGTAAGATTGGCAGGAAATGCAAAATAAAATAACCAAGGTTGTATTGGAATTAGAGTGGTCATTACTCCAATCGGTAAAAATGGAATACCTAATTTTTGAACAAAATCATTTAATAGGGAAACACTATAGCTAAATGGATTGATAAATTCTCCGTTTACCGTTGCGAATGGAATAATATCAGTTTTGTATTTGATACTCATCCTTAAAGTTGAAGTCGCAAGTCTTTGTAAGGTATATTTATTATTAAAACCTTTACCAATGCCAGGAACACCTTCTGGATAAACCAATATATTGGATTCATTATAATGCATGGCAGTTTCATAGTTCAACCATGTAGCATCAATAGCACCTAATTTTTTCCAAAAGTTTTTGATTAGGAAAGGATTCATAAATTGACTTCTCGAAAGGGCAGGAGCTGTGATCGCTCTCACACTATTTTTTATTTCGAAATTATTTCTTTCGAAAATTCCTGAAACAAAACTAATAGCATCCCATGGAAAAGCCATACCAGAATGATTACTTGCAAAAATGAGTGGGCGATCTGGATTATTCCTCTCTGGAATAGTATCGAACCCAACAAATTTTAATCTGAAATATCCTTCATTGATATGTTTAAGTAAGAGTTTAGTGATACTGTAAGCATAACCCACATCAAAATAGTCATCTAAAATATGTGCGTTATCTTTTATTTCCTTCGGTGAAGAAGGAAGCACTAAATGTTCACTTTTAGTGTTTTTCTTACTATCCATGTCGTTTTTGGAGCTATGTTCAATATTATCTGCTTTAATATTGTGTAATTTTGTTTGTTGAGTGGTCATCCTAAAAAAGTGTGTTTATCCTATTTTTTTGGAATATATAAACAAAATTAAAGGATTTATTTTAATAAATAAACCCTCATTGCAGAAATAACCATTCATTTATGTCTTTTTTAATTTATAATAGACAATAATGTTGAACCATATCCTTCAGTAACTTGTGCATAGAAATATGCGTCTAAAGAAATTAATCCTACAATGATAAGTCCTAAAGTTAAGATTGCATTACCTACTTGCATCTTACCTAAGAACATTTTATAACATTTGATGATGATTGCTACGTTGGCGATAACTAAATATAAGGTAATAAATGGAGTCATAATAGTTTTAATATAATAATAAAATGAGCTTAGTGTTCACAACGTCAATCAGAAAAAAAGTTAGGTTATTATTCTTAACAAAAATCAATACGATCTAGAATTGCTGATGTATTTAATCTTATTAAGTTTCATAAAGTTTCGTTTAATGATTATATTGTGAAACAATTCATTCATTATTACCTTAAAAATAACACACTTAACCAATACAAAATGAATACAGAGGAATTACAACATGAAGTGATTCAATTAACTGAAAAGCAAAAATCATTTGTAAAAAAAATGATGAGTCCCTGGAAGTTTAATCTATTTACACTTACGCAAGTCCCTTTAGGATTTATCGCTGGAATGAAATTGACTTTCTTAGATGGAAATAAATGCACATCCACATTACCTTATAAGTTTTTAAATAAAAACCCTTTTAAATCCACCTATTTTGCTGCACAAAGTATGGCGGCAGAATTGTCTACTGCATCTTTAGGAATGCTTCACTTAAATGAACATTTGAGAACGATAGCCTTTATTATAGTTGATATGGATGCACAGTTTCATAAGAAAGCAACAGATAAAGTAACTTTTACTTGTAATGATGGACCTATGGTTAAAGCTGCAATAGAAAGAGCATATGAAACTGGAGAGGGACAGGTAGTGAAAATGGAAACAGTTGGTAAAATGGCAGACGGTACTGTTGTTTCCACATTTCATTTTACATGGTCATTCAAAAAGAGAAAGAACAAATAAATATTTTAGAGAGCCTACTGAATTCAGTAGGTTTTTTTATACAAAAAAAAAGCAGACCATTTTTGATCTGCTTTTTCTAGTGTTGTGTGTGCGATTGTGTGTTTCAAACATCAAGATCAAGGTAAACTTAATCTCGATTTGCATTGTGTGTTATTACTATGTTGTTTATCGGTAATACAAATATTGTAAAAGTGTAATTAATACGCAAGTTATAAACGTAGTTTTTACAATTAAGATTAAAATTTAACATTCTATAACATTATATTTCCTATTTTTGATGTTTATCTACTTAAAATTAAATTTAATATCATTTTGATACAGGATTATATCAATTCATTACAGGAAGAATTTAAGAGAAATAGTGATTTAGAAATCGCCAGTCAGCAAAAAGCTTACATGAGAGGGCAATTTGAATACTTTGGTATGAAATCACCTAAGAGGAGAGAAGTTCAAAAACCTTTTTTAGATAGAAATCACCTTCCATCCAAAAATGAAGCTTTTGAAATTATCCCAAAATTATGGAATCTTACAGAAAGAGATTATCAGATGTTTTGTTTAGATCTTTTGAACAAGTACTTAAAAAAACTTGAAATCAATGATTTAAAATTTATTGAAAATCTAATTACACACAAGTCTTGGTGGGATTCCGTTGATTTTTTAGCTTATAAAGTTTTAGGGGCATATTTTAAGGAGTTCCCTCAAAACATTGATAAGACAATAAAAGAATGGATGCGTAGTAATAACATATGGCTACAGAGATCTTGCCTGCTTTTTCAATTAAAATATAAAGATCAATTAAATAAAGAGTTGTTAGAGAATCTTATTGTTCAATTAATAGGTTCAAAGGAGTTTTTTATAAACAAAGCAATAGGTTGGGTATTAAGAGAATATAGTAAGACAGATGCTCAATGGGTTATTGTAATAACAAACAAATATGATTTAAGTAACCTGAGTAGAAAAGAAGCATTAAGATTAATAGAATAATAAAAAAGCACAAGATTTCACTTGTGCTTCTTAATGGTTTATTTAGAAAATTGACTTTTCAATCTAAGTTGAGTCAATTTATTTTTTGTGTCTAAAGCAAAATCATTGTTAATAATCCAATCATAATAGTGTGGATCTTTTTTTAATGTTTCTACTACAGATTTACCTTTATATTTTCCGAAATTAAAAATTGCATCGCCTTCATTATTCAACACCATTCTTCCTGCAAAATCAACAAGATTACTAGCAGTTAGGTCATGAAGAGAATTCATGTCATTTTTTACAGGTTCATAAGGTTTACCATTTTTATCTTTAATGGTTACACCTTCATAATGTTTGACTTGAGCATCAATTACATCTAAAGTAGCAATTGTGTCAGCTTCTGCAGAGTGGGCATCTTCAAGCTCTCTTCCGCAATAGAATTTCAAAGCAGCTCCTAAAGTTCTAGGTTCCATTAAGAAGAAAATCTTCTGTGCATCTACAATTTTACGATTGCTAAAGTCAAATTCAATTCCAGCTCTTAAAAATTCTTCAGTCAATACTGGTAAATCAAACCTTAAAACATTGTAGCCACCAATATCACAGCCTTTCATAAAAGCAGCTATTTCTTTAGCAATTTGCCTGAATGTAGGTTTATCTTGAATATCTTCATCATAAATACCGTGTATTTTACTCGATGAAGATGGAATATGACATTCTGGATTTACGCGATGAGTTTTGATAGTTCTATTGCCATTAACATCAGCTTTAACCATCGAAATCTCAATAATTCTATCTTTAGTTACATTAGTACCAGTAGTTTCTAAATCAAAAACGACTAAAGGGTTACGTAAGTTTAAATTCATCCTGTGCTTATATTTCTTTTTGTTGTTATCTAATTTGTCCGAAGCCATTGCTTATACAATAACTCTTGATCTATTGAAGGGTTTTTCATCTTGTGAAACACATTTATTTCCTTTTCTTTAATGATCTGTGTTTTAGACTTCAATTTAATTAATTTTCCATTTCTACGAACAAGAAGTTTCAATTTTGAATGATTTTGTGGATTATTTACAAATTCACTCATTAAGTCACTTATATTTTCTAATGTAATATCATTATCATTCATTTTTAGAAGAACATCACCATTGTGATAACCTATTTTCTTTCCAAAATTGTCCATATCAGAAATGTCATCAATAAAAATTTCATCTTGTTCATTTACTGAAATTCCAACATTACCAAAGGTAGAAGTTTTGGTTATTTTTTCTTTCTGATATTCAATTCCAACTTTACTAAATATTGTTGAGTAAGGAAAGTTATTTGAGGAATCTACATATTTTGATAGATATACTTTTGTTTGAGGTACTTTTGAAACATCAGCAATAATGTCGAAAAGTTGCTCATCTTGAAATGCTTTTTCCGATCCAAAACGATCACTTAAATCTAACATTAAATCTCTAAGGTTGTAAGAACCTTCAGTCTGTTGAAGTAATAGTAAATCTAAACCCATAGCGATAATAGCACCTTTTTGATATACATTACCATACTGATTCCCATATTTAGATAGACATAATTCACTTAATTCTGTAAATGCAAGCTCGTCATCATAAGTTGTATTTGCAGTTACAATTTTATCGAGTAATGATTCCAGATAAACCTCTTCTGATACCAAATTATTTTGTACTAGTGCAAGTCCAGCGAAATATTCTGTAACACCTTCGTAAAGCCATAAATGTTTTGACATTTTTGGTTCTAAATAATCAAATTTTGCAATTTCATTAGAATGGATACTTAAAGGTGTGATAATATGGAAAAATTCATGTGCTGCAATTTCTTGAATTACAGGTAAGATAAATTTTGGACTTTCTTCTGGTAAAAAGTAAAATGAACAGTTCCAATGTTCTAATGCACCCATTGCACCAGAAATACCTGCTTTATCTGTTAGGTAAATCAGGAAAGTATAGTGATCGGTTGGTAAATGATCTTTTAAAAATGTCTTTTGAGCTTCTAAAACCTCTTTTAATTTTTCACCCACTTGTTCGGCATTAAGTTTATTATTGGGTGAATATAAACTTACAAATACTTCAGATGCTCCAATATGCAAGGTTGTTGTATCGGCTTCAGCATAAATAATTGGGTTGTCAACTAATCTATGATAGCTATCAGCTTTGTATTGATCTATACTGTCATTAAGTGCTTTTTTCGGAAGGGAAGTACCTCCAAATAGGTGTTCAGGCTTCTTAATTTCTATTTCAAATCTTTCTGTTTCAAGTCCTTTGAAATAACCAAAAAAGCCATGGTTGTTAATAACAAACACGTTATCCTTATCAATGTTTGTTCCAGCAGGTTCAAATACTTTGATAGGAAGTTTTGTGTCCCAAGTGTCATCAACTTTATATTTTATTTTTTTTATTCTTTTGAATTCATTTATACTCCATTGATTAGTGTTTACTTGTTCCACTGCTAGTTCTTGGTCTAAACTATCGTAAACTTTTAATGCTGAAATAAATCTTCCGAAATCATAAACTTTATACGTTCCAGGAACAATTGCAGGGAATTGAAAAAGGGGAGTATTTGGGGGTGTTTCTAATGTTAATTCTACAGTAATCTGATCATTATCAACTTTATTAAGATCAATGTAATAATCATACATAAACGCTTTTTGTTGTGCGTTTATTGAAGATATTGAAATCAAAATATAGGTAAATATGAGTAGAAAATTCTTCATTAAAGTTACATTGTAGAACAATTAGGAAGATAAAGTTAATAAACTCTTTTGGTTAATTGGTAGAAGTATTCTTTACAATTGTAAAAGTTGTTGTTAATATCTTGTATTTGAATTATTTTAATTTGAATTAACATACGTTCGCCTATATATTTTCTATTCAATAACATTCTCCGTATTTTTGTACTCCTTTTATGAACAAAGAAGAGTAACCGTCTGATAATGATGAGAAAAGTTGCATTCTATACGCTTGGTTGCAAGCTTAATTTTTCTGAAACATCTACAATTGGTAGACAGTTTGAAGAAAGAGGATATAAAAAAGTAGAATTTTCCGATACACCGGATATTTATATAATCAACACTTGTTCTGTTACTGATAACGCAGATAAAAAGTGTCAGAAGATTGTGCGTGAAGCAAAAAAAATTGCTCCAAATTCATATGTAGCAATCATTGGTTGTTATGCACAATTAAAACCAAAAGAAATTTCTGAATTGGAAGGCGTTGATGCCGTTTTAGGTGCAGCAGAAAAGTTCAGGCTGTTAGATCTTTTAGATGGTTTTGTAAAAGAAGAGACACCGAAAGTTTTAGCGAAAGAAATTAAAGAAACGAAAGAATTTGTATCTGGCTATTCTATGAATGACAGAACAAGAACTTTCTTAAAAGTACAAGACGGATGTAATTATAAATGTTCATTCTGTACAATTCCTTTAGCTAGAGGTAAATCAAGAAGTGCAACCATTGCTGATATTATCCAGAATGCAAAGGAGATTGCTGCAACGGATACAAAAGAAGTAGTATTGACAGGTGTAAATATTGGTGATTTTGGTATTATTGATGGTAAAAGACAAGAACGATTAATTGATCTTTTAAAAGAATTGGATAAAGTGGAAGGAATCGAAAGGTTCCGTATTTCATCTATTGAACCAAACCTTTTAGATGAAGAAATTATTGCTTTCTGTACTGAGTCAGATAAATTTGTCCCTCACTTCCATATTCCATTACAATCAGGTTCTGATAAGATGTTGGAATTAATGAGAAGAAGATATAGGACGGATCTTTATAAGTCTAGAATTACTGAAATTAAACGTTTGATGCCAGATGCTTGTATTGGTGTAGATGTTATCATAGGTTTCCCTGGAGAAACGGAAGAAGATTTCTTAGATACTTATAATTTCTTGAATGAGCTAGATGTTGCATACTTACACGTGTTTACTTATTCGGAAAGACCAAATACTGATGCTGTTCATATGGATGGTGTTGTGCCAAAACAAGAAAGAGCAAAAAGATCTAAAATGCTTCGTATACTTTCAGATAAAAAGAAAAGAGCATTCTATGAATCCCAACTTGGAACAACAAGAACTGTTTTATTTGAGCATGATATAGAAGGTGGGAAAATGTTCGGTTTTACAGAAAATTATGTTAGAGTAGAAGCGAAGTATGATCCAGCCTTAGTCAACGAATTAAAAGAAGTTGAACTGGTAAAAGTAAATGATGAAACTATCGTTGAAATTAAAGAACCAGAAGTGATATATGAGAAACATTAATTTGTTTCTTAAAATAAAAAATCCCTCAATCTTTAAAAGGTTGAGGGATTTTTTTATCTCTAATATTTATTTTCTAGTAAGAGAAATTATGCAACATAATTGGCATTACTAACATTAAAATATTTTCGTTTTCAACTTGATCTTCTGGAACAATTAAGCCAGCCATTCCTGGTTCAGATAATTGTAAAGTAATTCTATCTGATGGAATGTTGTTTAAGATTTCAATTAAGAATTTAGCATTAAAACCAATTTCTAAATCTTCACCATCGTGCTCACAGAATAAACGTTCTTTTGCTTCATTTGAGAAATCAAGATCTTCTGCAGAAACAAATAATTCATTATCTTGAATCTTAAATCTCACTTGGTTAGTTGTTTTGTTTGCATAAATAACAATACGTTTTAAACAACCTAATAAAGCTTGACGATCTAATGTAATGTGGTTAGAATTATTTAACGGTATAACGTTTTCATAATCAGGGAAACGCTCATCGATTAAACGTGCAATTAATTTCATGCTACCAAAAGCAAAAACGGCATATTGCTCATTAAATTCTAAAGTTACATCAGTAGATTCAGAAGGTAAGATGTTTTTCAACTGCGTTAAAGCTTTTTTACCCATGATAATAGGGGACATTGAGCCATTTACCGCAATATCAGTTCTTCTATATCTAACAAGTCTATGAGAGTCAGTAGCTACAAAGTCAGAATGTTCTTCAGATAAATTGAAGAATACACCATTCATATTTGGCTTCATGTCATCATTACTTGTCGCAAATAATGTATATCCAATTGCGTCACCTAATACTTCACTTGTCATTGATAATGTATTTGACATTTGAAGATCAGGGTTTGTAGGATAATCCTCAGCATTTTCACCCGCTAATTTGTAACGACCATTATCCGAGCTGATTTCGATAGTATATGTTTCAAAATCAATAGTGAATGTTACTGGCTGTTCAGGTAAGTTCTTTAATGTATCCGTAAGCATTTTCGCAGGGATAGCTACATTACCATCAGAATTAGCTTCAACACTTACCTCTGAAATGATCGTTGTCTGCATATCAGAAGCAGTAATTCTTAATGTGCCGCCTTGAATTTCAAATAAGAAATTTTCAAGGATTGGCATTGAAGGATTGTTTGGAATAACACCGTTCAACATCTGAATTTGCTTCAGAATAGTCGATGTTGATGCAATAAATTTCATTATCTGTTTATTAATTTTTTAGTAACCTATTTTTTGACGAACCTCTGCTAACTTCTTTCTAGCAATTACTCTCGCTTTTTCTTCTCCTTTTTGAAGTTCTTTTTCAAGTTCATCAAGGTTAGCCATGTAATAATCAAACTTCTCTCTAGGCTCAGCATATTTTTCTAAGATTAAATCAAGAAGAGCAGTTTTTGCATGACCATAACCATAATTCCCCCCTGTGTAGTTGTCTCTCATTTGCTGAATTTGTTCTGCAGAGCCTAATAATTTGTATAAGGCAAATACATTACAAGTATCAGGGTCTTTAGGAGCCTCTAATGGTAATGAATCTGTCTGAATTTTCATCACTTGTTTCTTCAATTCCTTTTTAGGTAAGAAGATATCAATGATATTTCCATATGACTTACTCATTTTACTGCCATCTGTACCAGGAATTGTCATGATTTGCTCATTAATAACAGCCTCAGGCATAACGAATGTTTCACCATATTGTCTATTAAAAGCAGAGCTAATATCTCTTGTGATTTCAAGGTGTTGTCTCTGATCTTTTCCTACAGGTACTTTTTCTGCATCATATAAAATGATATCAGCAGCCATTAATACAGGGTAAGTAAATAAACCAGCATTTACATCTGATAATTTGTCTGCTTTATCTTTAAATGAATGAGCATTAGCCAACATAGGGTATGGCGTTAAACAACTTAAATACCATGTTAATTCACAAACTTCTGGAATTTGTGATTGTCTATAAAAGATGTTTTCGTTAGTGTTAAGACCTAATGAGAGCCAAACAGCTGCTGTTGCATAAACATTATACTTTCGTTCTTCAGCATCTTTTACCGTTGTCATCGAGTGAAGATCAGCGATAAATAAAAAATCTTCACCTGAATTCGCATTTGCTTGTTCAATTGCTGGTGAGATCGCACCTAAAACATTTCCTAAATGTTGTCTTCCAGAGCTTTGTACTCCTGTTAGAATTCTTGCCATATTTAAATGTCTGAATTATCTGATTTTTGCTTTGATTTAATGTGCGAAAATAACAAAAAAATAAACCACTAAAAACTAAATAACTCACAACATTTTATCTTTCTTATAAAAAAAGAGTGACTTTGAACATTGAACATGAAATCATAGCCCATTAACTTTGAAATAAAAAAATATGGCATTAATAAAAAAAGTAAAAGGAGTACATCCAGTTATTCCAGAAAGTTGTTTTCTGGCTGAAAACTCAACTATTGTAGGTGATGTGACAATGGGAGAAGAGTGTAGTGTTTGGTTTAGTGCAGTTGTAAGGGGGGATGTGAATAAAATTACAATAGGGAATAAATGTAATATTCAGGATGGAGCAGTTATTCATGCTACTTATCAAACTTCCGCGACAACATTAGGTAATAATGTTTCGATTGGTCATAATGCTTTGGTTCATGGTTGTACCATTCATGACAATGTACTTGTTGGTATGGGAGCAATTGTGATGGATGATGCATTAGTAGAAGAAAATGTCTTGATTGCAGCAGGTGCAGTTGTTCTTCAAAATACAAGACTTGAGTCTGGATATTTGTATGCAGGTATTCCAGCTAAAAAGATTAAACCATTAGATGATAAATTAAAAGCTGTTTTTGAAAGAACGGCTAATAATTATGTGATGTATAGCAGTTGGTTTGAAGAAGAGGAATAAAACAATAAAGGCGATATATATTCATACATCGCCTTTTTTATATTTAAAATGGTTTACTCATCGTGTAACCATTCTTTTTTTGCTAATAATTCGTCGTCCGTTTCTCTGTAATCAGGATCATCTACACAACAATCAACTGGACAAACAGCAGCACATTGTGGCTCTTCATGGAAACCAATACATTCTGTACACTTGTCTGGAACGATATAGTAAAACTCGTCAGATACAGGTTCTTGTTCTTCTGCACCGTCAATAGAAGTACCGTCTTCTAATTCTACAGATTTAAGTTCGGTACCTTCACCCCATGACCAATTCACACCACCTTCATAGATTGCTGTATTTGGGCATTCTGGTTCACATGCTCCACAGTTGATACACTCGTCTGTGATAATAATTGCCATATTGTTTTCTATTTTAAAAAAAGAGTCAATCGGTTAGCGGTTCTCTAACATCAAAATGATTGAGTTGACGCTTTTGTTTGTTTACATAATAATATACCAACTCCTACTTGAGTGATATGTTTTACAAATTTGTATGTTATTATTTCAAAAAACAATAGGTATAGGTCATCAACGATAAAAAATCTATTAAAATATGGGGTGTTATTATCAATTATTATAATTCTATAACAAAAAGTTATAAAACACAAAAAAAGTTTTTTCTTCTTCAAGTACAACTCTAAATATAATTTTTCGAAGTCTCAATTGTGAAATAAACTCATTATGAAACTAATCCTATAACAAAGATTTAAAAAATCTAATTTTATTGTT
The DNA here is from genome assembly GCF_056161045.1 of Flammeovirga sp. AWQ4_249. Taxonomy (NCBI): domain Bacteria; kingdom Pseudomonadati; phylum Bacteroidota; class Cytophagia; order Cytophagales; family Flammeovirgaceae; genus Flammeovirga; species Flammeovirga sp. AWQ4_249. The sequence goes on along the minus strand of NZ_JBSWYJ010000024.1, from coordinate 51,920 downwards.
AATATTAGTTACGAAGATTATTACTAATAACATATTTTTATTAAGCCTCATGATTAAACTTAAAACACTATTTCTTTTGATTCCTTTCCTAGCATTCATTGCCTGTTCTGAAGATGAAAGCATTAATATGCCATCTACAAGTCCAATTCTAGCTTCATGCTCTTTGGAATCTGATGTATATACTCAGCAATTATCTATTGATGGGTCGTTAGAAGCAAGAGTTTCAACGGAAAGTAAAACATATACATACAATGATGCTGGTGAAATGAACTCATACACATTTATGTTTAGAGACGTTTACACAGATACTCTTGGTAGGAGTACCACAATGGGTGAGTTAGGATTTCAATTCAGCTTCTTGTATTCAGACGGTTTACTAAGCTCCGTAAATTTAGGTGATGAAGAAGTTATTTCTCTTCAAAATGTTGATGGGAGAGCACATGCTTTAACAATTCATTATGCTGATAATACAGATGCTACTTTTACGTTTTCTTATGATGGAAATGGAAATGTAGCTGCATTGACTTCTAATGATATTGAATCTGGAGTTGAATATGCTGTTACATTAAATTATGAGAATGGTATTTTGTCTCAAGTAGAATCATATTATGGTGATGATAAATATGATTATTTAGAATTTAGCTTTAATGAAAATGTGAAAAACCCTTACCATGGTTTAAATTTCTATGCAGTTTCATTAATTGAAAATTATTTATTCTCATCTATCTATGGGCAAAATGTTTTCTTGTTGAATCACACAGGTGAATTTGAAGCATTTGAGGAATATCTTAGTGGTAGAGTGATTCTATATTCAAGACAACTTGATGGAGTGTATGGATCTAACATTGTGTATGAAGATCAGTTTACTTACACTACAAATGACAAAGGCTATCCTGTTTCTGGAGGAATTCCTCCATTTACGCAGAATGGTATTGATTATAATATTAACCAACAATTTGCTTATACAAATTGTAATTAGTGGTAAGAGTGTTTGTTAGGTATGTAAATAAGTATTATAATTACAGCAAACACCTAGACTGTCATAATTACTACTATGGAATTATTTATTGGCATTATCCTAATTTCAATGCCTATATTATTCGCGTCAGGATTATTATATTTTATGATGAGTGGTCCCAAAGACTCTCAAAATATAGTGTCTGAAATAAATGATGTGAAAAATGAATAAGGCACAAAAAAGGCTACTCACTGTTAATGAGTAGCCTTTTTTTATTTTTCTTCTTCACCAAACTTATATACTAAACCAATATTTAAGGCATGTTTAAATTGAACAGCTTGGCCAACTGTATTGTCGCTCCTTTCGACCATTACATCTGGATCATAAATTAATTGTGTTGTAAAATTACAATTCAAATATTTATTGATTTTCATATCTAAAGCAAAATCCCAGTTTACAACCCACTCACTCAATCTGTTATAAGGTGCAAACATATTGTAGATCGTTTTTATTGTAACATTTTTAACTACTTCTTTGTCAAAACCTAGTTTTATGTTCAAACCATTTTCATCTCGAAACTGCTGGCCAGGGTCTAAACCATATTTTTCAGAAAATATAGTATCTCTTACGAAAGTCATACGATTGCCAAAAGGTGATACTGTCAAGAAAGCATAATCTGTAGGTTTATAGGTAATACCGACATTGATATTTAAATAGCCTGGAGCGAGGAATTCTGAAATTTGTGTTTCCATTTCCACACTCGTAGAATCATCTAAAGAATATTCATAACCTTTGTCAAATTGAGATCTGAAATCACCTGCTGCAGTGATAAGAAATTTTTGGTTTAACTTATAGCTGTAGTCAGCTCCTAAATTTAATTGATCATCTGTTTTCTTAAATGCATACGGGCTATTGTCTTGATGTATTAAGCCATAGGCTAAATTAGTATATACTCTTGTTATTGCTTTAACTGATTCATGAACTCCTTTGTAATTAATTATTCCACCAAAAGAGTATGAACTTTCTCCACCACCAGACCAATTGACAAGTCCAACATTAGAAAAGTTTACACCAAATTGTCCACTGTGTTTCCAAAGGGTAGAAGTAGAATCTACAGCAGTTGTATCTTGGGCAGTTAAATTATTAGATAAGTGACATGTTAGGACAAATAGAAAGATAAGTTTAATTCTAGATTGCATTAGAAATTTGTCTGTTTATAAAAAAATAAAGAGGTATAAATATCCTTTTAAACTAAAACAATATAAAGAAATAAATAAAAATTAATGTTGTCTAAGAAATTCTTCATATATTTCATAATCATCTCAGTTAATTAACATGAACAAGATATCATTATATTTTTTAATAATCACTACTGGAATACTATGTTCTTCTTTTAATCTATTGAATATCAATCAAGAGATAGAGTGGAAAAGTATTGATAATGCAATCGAAAATTCAAAAAATGATGGTAAACCAATATTTATTGATGTTTACACAGATTGGTGTGGGTGGTGTAAAATATTAGATAAGAAAACTTTTAAGAATAGTGATGTTGTTGATTATGTCACACAAAATTATCATGCTGTGAAATTGAATCCTGAAAAAGATGGATCTTTTGAATTCAAAGGTAAAAAGTATACCAATGAATCCTTTGCAACGACGCATGATATAAACAGTTACCCTGCAATAGTAGTTATACATCCTGATGGAAAGGATAAAGTATATGTTGGATATAGAGATACTGACAGTTTTTTAGAAATTTTAAAGAAATATAAACGTCAAGTTGATTAGATTTATAGTTTGTAAAAAATTACAGCCCATTTTAGAACAATAAAAACGATTTTTAAAGAATGAATAAAACAAAAAAAGCACTCATTTTACCAATTCTCTTAGTTGGTTTAGGGTTATTTGGCTTTTCATTATTAGCAAGAATAGAAGCACCAGAGGATAGTAATAAAGATGCAATTAAAAGAAGTCTACTGTTTACAGCATTAAAACAAATGCATTACAATACTGTAGAAATAGATGATGAATTTAGTGAAAATGCATACAATGAATATTTAAAAAATTTAGATCCTAATAAAAGATATTTCTTAAAAAGCGATATTAATAAATTTAGTAAGTCTAAGGATAAATTAGACGAGGAAATAAGAAATAACCAAACTACAGATTTATATGCTTTATCTGTTTCTACTTTTAATCAAAGAAGAGAAGAAGTGGAAGCAATTACAGAAGAGATATTATCTAAGTCATTTGATTTTACTAAAAAAGAAGAAATTCTTTTTGATAGAGATGAAATGAAATTTCCTAAAAATGAAAAGGAAAGGTATGACAGATGGAGAAAATCTCTAAAATATGCAGCTCTTCTTAGAATGAATTCAAAATTAAAAGCTGAAGAAACTAAGAAAAAAGATGCAAAGGAAAAAGGAGAAGATTATAAGCCAAAATCTTATGATGAAATTGAGGCTGAAGTAAGAAAGAATGTACTTACTAACTATAAGGATGTTTTTGATTACATGAAAAAACAAGATGAAGAAGATCATTATGCTTTATATATCAATTCAATGATCGCAATTTATGGACCTCATACAGAATATTTTCCCCCAGAAAGAAAAGAGCAATTTGACACTGAAATTTCAGGTCATTTTGAAGGTATTGGAGCGAGATTACAACAAACTGGTGGTGAAGTAAAAGTAGTAAATATCATAACTGGTAGTGCTTCATGGAGACAAGGCGATTTAGAGGCCAATGACTTTATTTTAAAAGTAGCTCAGGGAGAAGATGATCCAGTGGATATTTCAGGAATGTCATTGAAGAATTCAATCAAATTGATTAAAGGCCCAAAAGGTACTGAAGTTCGTTTAACAGTAAGAAAACCTGATGGAAGAATTGTAGTGATTCCAATTATAAGAGATGTTGTTGTAATAGAAGAGTCTTATGCTAAATCAGCTGTTATTGAGGACAAAGATACAGGTAAGAAAATAGGTTTAATTCATTTACCGAGTTTCTATGTAGACTTCTCTGATAGAAATGGTAGATCAAGTGGAAAGGATGTTTATCAAGAGATTTTGAAATTAAAAGGTCAAAATGTTGATGGTATCGTTCTAGACTTAAGAAACAATGGTGGCGGTTCACTTGGTGATGCTGTTGAAATGGTAGGTCACTTTGTTGGAAAGAGTCCAGTTGTTCAAGTGAAAAGTAAAGTGTCAGGTTCTAAAACTTTAAAACCTGAATACAACAATATTGAATATGATGGTCCATTAGTAGTAATGATCAATAGAATGAGTGCATCTGCCTCTGAGATTGTTTCTGCTGCTTTACAAGATCATGGTAGAGCTGTAATCGTTGGTTCTAATTCATTTGGTAAAGGTACAGTTCAGCGTTTTATAGATTTAGATAGAATGTCACGCTTAGATGATTTTAAACCATTAGGATCGTTGAAATTAACGATTCAAAAGTTCTATAGAATTAATGGTGGAGCAACTCAAGTGAGAGGTGTAAGTCCCGACATTAAATTGCCTGATACATATGCTTACTTGGAAGTAGGAGAAGAAGACCTTCCATATGTTTTACCATGGGATGAAATCCAACCTTCTAAATATTCAATGTGGCCTCAACAATTACCAATTGCAGACTTAAAAGCTAAATCTGAACAAAGAGTTGCGGATAATGAAGTGTTCAATATGGTAGAAGAGAATGCATTGAGATTGAAAAAACAAGATGAGAAAAAATATTATACATTAAATCTTGAAGAGTTTAAAGTGGAACAAAAACGTTTAGATGAAGAGTCTAAAAAATTACGTGAAGCAAATAAAACTCATGATGAATTTAATATTACAGTAATGAAAGATCATTACCCTACTACTAAGCCAGATTCAGTAATCAATAAATCTGCAGAGAAGTGGGCTGAATCAATCAAAAAAGATGAATACATCAAAGAGGTGTCATTGATCTTATCTGATATGATGGTTCAATAATATTCGATTTATCTAGAATAATGGAAAGCTACGATAGTGATATCGTAGCTTTTTTTATATAAATTTTTTAAGAGTATAAAGATTCAATTTTTTTAACTGTTATTTAACTTGAATGAATAACTTTTATGCATCAATTTTAGTCCAATAAATAATTTGGTTTTAAATTGCATCTTGAAAAAAGAATAAAATTCTATTAGAATAAATATAGATCATGAGTATTGAGATCCGTCCAGTAGTTAGTAAAAAAGATCAAAAGCAATTTGTAGATATTCAGTTTGAATTATATAAAAGTAATAAATATTGGGTGCCTCCAATTAAAAAGGATGAACTCTCAATTTTTGATGCTGATAACCCGTTCGAAAAATTTTGTGAAACTTCCTATTGGTTAGCGTTTAAAAATGGAAAATGCGTCGGCAGAATTGGAGCAATAATCAATGCTAAGTATAATGAAAAAGCAGATGAGAAAAATGTTCGTTTTACAAGATTAGAATTTACTGATGATCGTGAAGTTGTTAAAGCATTATTAGAAACTGCTGAAAAATGGGGTAAAGATAAGGGGATGACAGGAATTGTTGGACCTTTAGGATTTACTAATTTGGACCATCAGGGAATGATGATTGAAGGTCATGATTATTTACCTTCTGTTGCTTCAGAATATCACTTACCTTATTATAAAGAACATTTAGAGGCATTAGGATATGATAAATTAGTAGATTGGATTGAATTCAGACTAACAATGGATGATGGCATTGTTGAAAAAGGAATGAAGGGTGCTACTTTATTAATGAAGAGAACGAAAACAAAAATTATCTCTTTTGATTCATCAGATGAATTAGTAAAATATGCTGATGATATCTTTAATTTATTAGGAGAAGCTTTTAAAGAATTATATAGTGTTATTGCTTTTGATAAAGAAATGATAGAATACTATAAGAAGAAATTCTTAAAGTTGTTGTCACCTAAATATGTCAAAGTTTTAGTAACTGAAGAAGATGAGGAAATGATGGGTTTTGTAATTGGTATGCCATCACTTTCTAAAGCACTTCAAAAAGCTAACGGTAGCATTTGGCCTTTCGGTTGGTATCATATCTATAAAGCTTTAAAGAAGAATGATACTTGTGATATGTTATTAACAGCTGTACATCCAAAATTACAAAGACTTGGAGGTGGAGTTATGTTGGTTGGTGAATTGCAAAAAACGATGAAAGAAAATGGCATCAAATATCTAGAAACTACTGGTATGTTTGAGACAAATCAAAAAGCAATTCAAAACTGGAAAAACTACGATCACATTCAACATAAGAGAAAAAGATGCTTTTCAAAAGCATTATAATATAAAACAAAAGGCCATTGATTCACTTTCAATGGCCTTTTTATTAGTTATTGATAAATAACTCAAAAACTTCACTAAAGTCTTCTTTATGAAATTCCTTATATTTTTCAGTTCTGAAATTAAAGATATATTCATTTAAAGACGAAAATTCTTGAGCAGTAGTATTACTTCCAAAAGTACCTTTGAAAGCATGAAGAGCATTATCAACACTTTCATTTGCAGTTCTAAATGCATTAAGGTTACTATCTTGAAGAGAAGCAATTTTGATCAAAGACTTGTATAAATCTTTCAGTCTCTCAATTTGCTTCCTGTCAACATCAATACTGAAATTCATATCTCCTAAGTTGAATTTTATTTCAACGTCAAGATCAATATTTCCAGCGGTTTCTAGCTTTACACTAGAAAAGAAGTACTTTTTGTAGGGATATCTATACAATACTCTCTTTGTACTAACTGCAGAGGTACCATCAAGATGTATAAAAGCTGTATTTGTGAAGCAATATTCATCAGTTTTTGATTTAATTAAGAAGAAAATTTTCTCATTTTCTTCATGCATGATATAGTCATCTGAATCTACTTTATCATAGTCTACTGGGTCAATGATTTTTCCAATATCACTTAAACCCATCATATCTGATGCTAGTTTTTTGAACATAAGTAATAAAATTTATATAGATTGATTTTGATTATCAAATTCTGCCAAAAGAATCTGATAAACGATTTATTTCTTTTGAGTATTCTTGTTTCCAGGTACAGCGAAACCAATTTGCTGCTTCATAACCCACATACCTCCAATGCCACGATTCTTGACGGATATTTTTTTCTATTCTAAAAAAATAAGTAGGAATCCAACCGTATTCATGTCCATAATTTAAGAGCCAAAGAAACAATTTAGTGTTTTCACCACAATAGCGAATATCTATTGTTGTAAGTAGGTGATGTTCAGAATAACCAGGCTTTTCAGCAATTGAAGGGCCATGTTTTCTGTAAACTATTTCTTGAGTATGCTTATTTCTGTAAGATGATCTTATATTAATATGGATATTCTTCGAAAGAGCATCCGTTCTCATTTTTTGAAATTCAATATAAACGGGGAGGAGTAATTGTTGATTTTCTATTTCTTTATATTCTTGATTTTTTATTTGAATAAAATCAACATAATTAAAAGGAACACCAATAGGCATCCTCATAAAATCATAATATATTTTTTTGGGGTTAATATCAATTCCTTCTTTTTGACTTATATAAGTGCTTAAATTAACTCTGTATTTCCAATTTTTCTTTAAAATACTATCAGTGCAATCCTGAGCATATAACGTATGAATAAATAGAAAAGGGAAAAGGAAAAAATATTTAGACATTTGAAATAATAATAAAAAATGTGTATTACAAATGTGCAAAAAAAAAGGGTAAATCCGAAGATCTACCCTTTTAATATTTTAATTAATAACTGTAACAGCTAATTAGCTGATGTGAGCTACTAAGTCTAATACTTTGTTAGAGTATCCAATTTCGTTGTCATACCAAGATACAACTTTAACGAAAGTGTCAGTTAACGCGATACCAGCGTTAGCATCAAATACTGAAGTTTGAGTTTCACCAACGAAGTCGTTAGAAACAACCATATCTTCAGTGTAACCAAGAACTCCTTTTAAATCACCTTCAGAAGCTTCTTTCATAGCTGCACAGATCTCAGCATATGTAGCAGGCTTCGCTAAGTTTACAGTTAAATCAACTACAGATACGTCTGGTGTAGGAACACGGAAAGACATACCAGTTAATTTACCATTTAATTCAGGAATTACTTTACCTACTGCTTTAGCTGCACCTGTAGATGAAGGGATGATGTTTTGTCCAGCACCACGGCCACCTCTCCAGTCTTTCATTGAAGGACCGTCAACAGTTTTTTGAGTTGCAGTTGTAGCGTGAACTGTAGTCATTAAACCATCAGTGATACCCCACTTATCGTTTAATACCTTAGCGATAGGTGCTAAACAGTTAGTAGTACAAGATGCGTTAGAAACGATTTCTTGACCAGCATAAGTGTCATGGTTAACACCCATAACGAACATTGGAGTAGCATCTTTAGAAGGTGCAGACATAACTACTTTCTTAGCCCCAGCTTCGATGTGCTTACGAGCAGTCTCATCAGTTAAGAATAAACCAGTTGACTCAACAACAACTTCAGCACCGATAGCATCCCACTTTAAATCAGCTGGGTTACGCTCAGCAGTTACACGAACAGTTTTACCGTTAACAACTAAGTTACCGTCAACAACTTCAACTGTACCGTTGAAACGTCCGTGAGTTGAATCATATTTTAACATGTATGCCATGTAATCTACGTCGATAAGGTCGTTAATACCTACAACTTCGATATCATTTCTTTCTACTGATGCACGAAATACGAAACGTCCGATACGGCCAAAACCGTTGATACCTACTTTAATTGCCATAATTTTATTTAAATATTAAATTGAATAAATAATTCTTCAAAAATTGAGAGTTACTCAGAAGAATTCTTATTTAGCTTTCCTCTTTAATAACTACAATGCAAACATACTTTTATTGATTGTATTGAGGAATGACAAATATCATTATTTATTGGCAATTTTACCCAAAGATGTACCAAATTTAAGTGTATTAAAAACCTTTATTTCAGTAGATTACAATAAAAAAGAAGGAGATTACAAAATCTAAATTCTGTAATCTCCTTATTATGAATGTGATGCTTTTGAGACAAGTCTAAATATATTTTTTTAGTTAGGAGTTAAACGAGTAGTTTGTATTCTCTAACAAATGATACTTATTAACTATATTTTTCCTTTTTCTCTGCGTTTTTTTTATTTCCAAAGATAAAATCAACAAGGTTTCTAACTTCGCCATCTTTATTGGCTTGTTGGAACTTCTTGAAAATTTGGAAGTGACGATCTGGATCTACACTAAATTTATCTTTACCCTCTTCTAGTTTTTGTTTAGAACGATGGAATAATTGACGACAGTGATCTGCCTTCTTTCGTGCGATCTCTGTGATCTCGTTATAATTTAGATTAAATGCTTCCTTCATTAGATATACACCTAATTCTGTATCATTTAATTTTTTCATCATGTTTTTTAAGCCTTCAGAGATTTCTGCAGCTTTATCTGATGAAAAATGCTCTATCGGATCAAAATGAAAGTTATGTGTGATATTCGACCAATTATCAACTAATTGTTCTTTCTTTCTTTTCAAAGATTCTAAGTGATTAAGACAAGTATTTGTAATCGTTTTAATCAAATAGTTTTTTATGTCAGAAATCTTTGTCAAGTCCACTCTTAAAATTTTAATAAAAGTGTCTTGCACCATATCTTCAGCATCACTGGCTACACCAAGTATCCTGTAGGCAACAGCATACAATAGTGGACGATATTCTGTAATTGCTTGTTCGGCTGACATAGTTGGTTACTTCTATGAATTTAAAATTGATTACTGATTTGGTTCAATAATCTTCATTATATCTTATTTCATCGCAAAATAGTAAAATAAATTCAGCTTTTGGTAATTATTTTAGATTAAAAATACAATTTCTAAACTTTATTAATTAATGAATAATTAGTCATTTATGTATAAAAAAAGAGTTAGAAGAAACTTCCAACTCTTTATCATAACCCAAAAACTAACTATTACTCTTAATCTTTATATTTTTAACCTATTTTCGATTGAAAATGAGGTGTTTAAGACGTTAATTACAATATTAATAACGGTGAATGGTCATTCATTGTTTCTTTATTTGTGCAAACAATTATTAATGGGGAATATTATTGTGTGTTTAGTTAAAAAAAAAGAGTTAGAAGAAACTTCCAACTCTTTCATAACCCAAAAACTAACTATTACTCTTAATCTTTATATTTTTAATCTATTCTCAATTGAGAATGAGATGTTTAATACTTTAATTACAATTTATATAACGGTGAATGATCATTCACTGTCTCTTTATTTGTGTAAACAATCATTAATAAGAGGTGTTGTTGTGTAATTTGTTATAAAAAAAGAGTTAGAAGAAACTCCTAACTCTTTCATAACCCAAAAACTAACTATTACTCTTAATCTTTATATCTTTATTTCAAGTCGAGACCTGAAAATTATTTTCATTTTATAATCTATTTAACGACTTTATTATCAGACGTGTTACAGTATCATTGTGAATGATATTTAAGATAATTTTAAATTCTTTATTTAATTATAAATGATGGATTTACTAAAACGAAAAAAAGAGTTAGAAGAAACTTCCAACTCTTTTTCATAACCCAAAAACTAACTATTACTCTTAATCTTAAATATCTTAAATCTTACCCGGAAGTAAGATGTTGTTTTCTTTTTGTAATTATTATAACGCAAAGTAAATACAACCGTTTCAATATTCTAGTAAACAAAAGGTAACACTAATTAATGAGTGTAAATAGCTTTAAAACAGTGTGCTAACCTCTTCTTTTAACTTCATAAGTGAGACGTCAAGAGGGGATGCTTCTTCGGTAATACTATTCTCTAGAATAGCTTTTGCTAAGTCAAAACCACTTGCATTTTCTGGTAACTGTTTTGCAATGTTATTGATAAATGAGATACTCTCTTCTTTCGCTCCACGAATCATTTCCCAAAGTTCTGGACTTACATAAATTTGTTGAGACAAATTGTGGTTAAATTCATCTCTTATTGTAATGATCAGACTTTGTTGGAATAAAAGTGCTGAGATATCATCATAATTGATTCTATCTAATAATTCTCTATAGGTTATACGCTCTAAGAATAAAGCTAACCTTTCATAAGCTTGTAATCTTAATGGTAAAGTTTGTTCGATCTGACTACTTTTCATTTTGATCGATATAGTATCATATTCTTTTTGTAAGAACATTTTAACCATAGCAAAGGCACCGTAAAGAACAATACCTGCAGGGATAGTGATTTTTAATAAATCTGTTATTTCAGTTGTCATATAATATCAAAAAATTTCATGCAATATTAGTAACCTCTTTTGTCTATATCAATTTTTGATGGCACAGTTTGATAAAAACCATCATTTATTTTATCAGAAAACATCTTTATGCCTTCATTTGGATCTCTATATAGACAAGGTAAAGGTGAGTTCTTGCAATTTCCTCCATTCGGTATATAGAAAGTATTTCCATTAAAAATTATCTTGCTTAATGAATTTGCATCGTAATCTTGAGGGGAAATCAAGTTATTGAACTTTTTATAACTGATGGAATAAAATGTACTGATAAGTAAAAAAATACTTAATACGATAGAGAGTACTTTTTTCTGTATCTTCAGAAACAGGTCACTAAAATTGATGATGATTAATAAAAACATATACCCATAAGCAAATCGAATCGTTGGAGTTTTAAACAGCCAAAAAGTTAAACTTATAATTATCGTAATGAATAAAACTCTGTTCTCTTTTTTCTGTTTAAAAATAGCAAGGAAGAGATTCACAAGTGTTACCAATATCAACAATTGATCTGTTTTTCGGTGAAGATTAAACCATGTTGGTATCCAATTATAAAAATTTTGTCCTTGTACATTAATAAAGTTCTCTGTAGGTAGTTTTGCAAACAATGTTACTTGTTGTAACCAATGATGTATAATATTTTTAGGAACTTGATGTTTAGGATTAAATAAATCCAATGAAGTAATAGGGTACAGTAAATACCCAGTTAAGGTGTAGTTCCTAATCACCCAAATCAGAAAAACGACACTGCCTGTGGTAAGAAGTAGAAGAATAGTTCTCTTATTTAAATTTTTCTGTATAAAGATAAATGGAATTAAGAACACAAATATAAAGGACGACTGTTTTATAGTTACAGAATAAATACAACATAAGGCGAGTAGAATATTTTCTTCAATAGTTGTATTTTGCTTTATAATTAACAAACCAATTAGAACTATTAAAATAGTAATGATGATATCGGGAGAAGGAGAAGATTCCCAACCCCAAAAAGCGACTAAAAACCAAATTAAAATTAAGTAAAGAATTGGTTTTTCTTTTCCTTTTTGAATAAGATAAAAACTAAATAAGAGTTCAAAAAATACTATTCCAATATTGGGAAAGTTAGTCCCCATCCATTGATATGTAGAAAGGCTCGCAAAAAGATGAAAATTTGAGTTTAATCCATATCCACAGAAAAGATTTGCTAATCCTTTTACAATAGGATAGTTATTGTACCATTTAATGACCTGTGCATGATATAAACCTGAGTCAACCCATGAAGGAGTTAGTGATCCCTTAGTAAGAAAATAGAAGGATATTAGAAAAAGTAATCCAATTGATTTTTTGTCAAGAATAGGGCGTTTTATCTTCTTATAAGAGGTAATAAATCCTATTAATGATAGGATGGATACAATTATTACAGACAACCATTGAATTGGTAGTAAAAAATGTATAAAACCTAATTGTATCATTATAAAAAAACTTCCAATGAATGCAGTAGAAATAATATCGTATTCATTAGAAGTTTTAAATGCTTTTAGAAAAAATAATCCAGCACCAATAGTTTGAAAAAGGAGAAGGATTAAAAGTAATAAAGTGATAAGCATTGCCTGTTAGCCATTCGTTTTACGATATGCTAAAATAGACATTGTATTAATAATTATTGCATAGATTCCAATAATATAAAAATTGCCTTTGATGTCTGTCCAAGTTGCTCCTTTAAGTAATACACCCCGCATTACCTCTATAAAATAACGAAATGGATTAATATAAGTGATCTTTTGTGCCCACTCAGGCATATTTTCAATTGGTGTAAACATGCCACTCAAAAGAACAAATACTACCATAAAAAACCATGCAATAAACATTGACTGCTGTTGTGTATCAGCCAAAGTAGAAATAAATAATCCTAATCCTAAAACTACTAAAAGATAGACCATTGCAAATAGGAAAATTAGATACATAGGTCCTCTCATTGGTATGCTGAAAAATAATTTTGCTACAATTAATCCTACAGTTAGAACAAACATTCCGATACACCAGAAGGGAAGAACTTTACCCAATAAAAACTCTGTTTTAGTGATAGGAGTAACATTAAGTTGTTCAATTGTCCCAATTTCCTTTTCCTTTACAATATTCATGGAGGTTAAGAACATACCGATCATACTGACTAAGATTACTAAAAGTCCTGGAACAATGAAAAACTTATAGTTTAACGTATTGTTGTACCAATTTTGCATAGAAAAATTGATTTGAAAAGGAGAAGTATATTGACTGAATTCATCAATATGAGAAGTAATAAATTCTTGTCTAAAATCCTGAATGATCGTTTGAGCATAGGAGGCCGAAACGCCAGCTGTCATGCCATCAATCGCATTTACCTTCGCTGATAAATCTACAGGGATATTTTTATATAGATCCTTTTCGAAATCATCAGGTATCTCTAGTGAAATATTTGCATATCCTTCCTGTAAAGCCTCACCTTTGGGATCAGTGGCATTTCTGAAACTCACTAATTTGAAATAATTAGAAGCTTCATATTTTTCAATTAAAGCCTGTGAGGTTTGGGAATGATCTCTATCTATAATTTCAAGTTGGATATTTTTTACATCAAATGTTGCCGCAAAGGAAAGTACCAACAATTGTACGATAGGCATTGCAAAGATCAAAGGTAACATCCCCTTGTCTCTGAAAATCTGTTTAAATTCTTTTTGGAGTATAAATTTTAATGCACTCATAATCTATTTCTTCAGTAAAGTAGAACATCATTTTCTGACTAAAAATGAGATTACTCCAGTCTAATTTTAAATCGTTTAATACTAACTACCATAAGGACGATAAACATTCCTCCAAGAGTGAGGGTTTCCTTTAAAATATTACCAATAGTTACTCCTTTCAGCATGATGGACTTAATGATAATATTAAAATAGGTGGCAGGGACTACTCTTGAAACCATTTGTAATGGCCATGGCATATTTTCTATAGGAAAAATAAACCCTGATAGAAGCATGGTTGGAAGGAACAATGCAAATAATGAAATCATCAAGGCGAGTTGTTGTGTTTCAGCTACAGTTGAAACAAATATTCCTAGCGCTAAAACAACTAAACAATACAAGATTATTTCACCAATTAGTAAAGTATAACTGCCGACTACTGGAACGTCAAAAATGAAGCGTCCTAATCCAATTATTATCGATGCATTTACAAAAGAAAGTAGGAGATAGGGAATTACTTTTCCTAAAAGAATGATGGAGGCATGCATTGGAGAGGCAAGTAGAACTTCCATCGTACCAGTTTCTTTTTCTCTTGTAATGGCTATTGAAGTCATCATCGTACAGACCAACATCAAAATGATGGTTATTAATCCAGGTACAAACATATATACAGACTTCAATTCTGGATTGTAACGCATCTCAACTTCTGTATTGATCATAGCTGGAGGAGGCATCATCCCAGTGTTTAATTCATTTTCTATTAAATACTGTTGAACTTGCATTTGTAGAAATCCACCAATTTGCGTTCCTGTATTTGGATCAGTTGCATCAGAAATTATCTGAATATCCGCTTTATTTTCTTTTGTAAGTGTTTCACTAAATTTTGGAGGGAAAACTAATGTTGCTTTGATTTTTCCTTCTTTAAATGTCTTATCAATATCATCTTCAGAAACTAAATATTTGTCTAAAGTAAAATAAGAAGTCGATAAAACTTTATTAATAACTTTTGTGCTATGCTCATCTTTCGCTAAGTCTAAAACAGCAATTTTTACATTTTTGATTTCATTGGAAATAGCAAAACCAAACAAAATGATTTGAACTATGGGAATACCAAAAAGAATCAATAGCGTTCGTCGATCTCTAAAGATGTGATAGAACTCTTTTTTTATAATGCCTTTTAATCTATCATACATAACTATTTGAGCTTATAATTTTCACCACGAGCAATTTTTACGAAGACTTCATCCATATTGTCTGAATCAAATTGAGCTTTTAATTCCTTTGGAGAACCATAGCCCGCTATTCTTCCTTCAACCATCATCGAAATACGGTTACAATATTCGGCTTCATCCATATAGTGAGTAGTTACAAAAACAGTTGTGCCTTGATCTGCGGCTTCATAAATCAGTTCCCAAAATTGACGCCTTGTAATTGGATCAACACCTCCTGTTGGTTCGTCTAGAAAAACGATTTTGGGTTTATGCAGAGTTGCAACAGAGAATGCAATTTTCTGTTTCCAACCCAATGGAACTTCTCTTAATAACTTATGACTGACATCAGATAAACCCAATCGCTCGATCATACTATTTCCTCTTTCATCAAGTTGTTGAGGAGTAAGTCCATAAATTCCACCGAAAAATTTGATATTTTCTAATAGACTTAAATCATCATATAATGAAAATTTCTGACTCATGTAACCAATGTTTTTTTTGATTTCCTCTTGTTGAGTAAATACATCATAACCTGCAACATGAGCCTCTCCTGAAGTGGGAGAAAGAAGACCAGTCAACATTTTCATAGCCGTTGATTTCCCTGCACCATTGGCACCTAAAAAACCGAAAATTTCTCCTTTTTTGACATCAAAAGTAATTTCATTAACCGCTTTGAATGAGCCAAATGCTTTCGTTAGCTTATTTGTCTCGATTATTTTTTCTCCTTCCATATCACTTTTGTTTATTCATAAGGCGAATAAATACATCTTCAGTATTGGATTGTATTTTCTCCACTGAGATGTTATTGAAATTTTCTTTTTCAAGAAATGAAATTAAATCACTTTGTACATCTTGATCTCTTTTATCTGTATAATGTAATTTCTCCCCAAAAGGAAAAACACTGTCAAGGAATTCATAAGTCCTTAATTTTTTAATGAGCTGATAATTACCTTCTGTGGTTTCAATTGCATAAAGAGATCTATCAAATGAAGATGCAACATTTTTAGGAGTGTCAATACGTAAAATTTCACCATCATTCATCAATGCAACACGATCACAAAGATTAGCTTCGTCCATATATGGAGTGGAGACAATTATGGTAATATTATGTTGATTTAATCCCTTTATGATCTGCCAAAATTCTTTTCTAGAAACAGGATCAACACCTGTCGTTGGTTCATCTAAAAACAATACTTTTGGATAATGTATTAATGCTGCACACAAGGCTAATTTTTGTTTCATTCCACCAGAAAGTGCACCTGCACGACGATCATTAAAAGGTTCTATCTGTTGATAGATTTCTTTAATTAAATCATAACTTTTCTTGATTGTAGTACCAAATATGGTAGCAAAAAATTCTAAGTTTTCTTTTACAGAAAGGTCCTCATATAAAGAAAAACGCCCAGGCATATAGCCGATGTGATTTCTGATATATTGATAATCTTTATTTGGGTCTTTTCCCATTACTGAAACTTCACCACTATCGGCTAAAATCAAAGAATTTAATATCCTAATTAAAGTAGATTTTCCAGCTCCATCAGGGCCAATCAATCCAAAGATTTCATTCTGTTCAACATTAAAAGAAATACCCTTTAAAGCCTCAACTTCAGCATAATTTTTTCTAAGGTCTTTGATTTGAATTACTGACATAGACTTGTTATTTAAAATTTACCTCAGCAGGCATTCCAATTCTGAAAAGACCATCAGTGTTCTTTACTTTTACTTTAAAAGCATAAATCAAACTCACTCTTTCTTCTCTTGTCTGAATAGTTTTCGGTGTAAATTCTGCTTTATCAGAAATCCATTCAATGGTACCTTGGGTTTGATTTAACTGACCGTCTTTTCCGTCAGTCAAAACCGTAACTTTCTGACCAATTTTAACAGAGGCTAATTGTGTTGCCGTAGCGTATGCTTTCACTTTTAAACTACTTAAATCTGCAATTTTATAAAGAGGACGCCCCATAGAAGTCATTTCTCCCTTTTCAGCATATTTTTGAAGAATTGTTCCTTGGACTGGAGAAATAATCTCACAACGATCAATCTGTTCATTAATCAAATCAATCTTTTTACTCAAAGGCCCATATTGACTCATCGTAGCTCTATTCGAATCTGATATTTTTCTCCTTGTTGCTTGTAATTGCTTTTCATTAATCGCTAAGGCAGAGTTAACCTCATCCAATTGTTGTTGAGTGGCCGCTTCATTAGCAAATAACTTTTCAAGACGATTTTTATCAATCATCAATTTCTTCTTTTGAGCTTCATACACTGCAATTTGTTCATGAATACTCATAACTCTTGAGCCAAGTGCTTCTATATTGGCTTCTACCTCTTTTTTCTGTAAATCAAGAAGGATTGTGTCTATTTGACCAACTTTCTGATCAAGCTTTATTTTTTGACCTTCTTCTATTTTTAAATCAATAATTTGTCCTTGACCTTCTGAGGATACAATAACTTCTACAGCTTCAAAGTTTCCATAAGTATCAGATTTATCTTCCGCATTATTACAGCTAATGAGATTAATGACAAAGCCAATCAACAAAGTATATTTTAATGCTTGTATTCTATTTTTAGATCTATTTTTCATTGGAGTATTTTTTAGAATTAAAGAAGTCCTTTCGTCATTGCAAGCTGATATCTAGTTTGCAAGAGTTCAAGTTCGTGATTCGATAAGTTTAACTTTGCATCAGTTAATTCATTGAGGTGTGTGACATATTGAGAAGTAGTCGCAGCACCATTTTCTAATGCACCCTTTGTTCTTTTAGCTCGATTTTCTTGAATTGAAATGATCTCATTATCTTCTTTAATCATCGCTTCAAGTTGGTTGATATGTGCTTGGATTTGGGAAATTTGAATGGTTATATTTTTATTGAAAGTTTCTAATTCAGAATTGATGACTTCTTTTTGAATTTGAGTGACTTGTCTTTCTTTTTTGTTTTTTCCATAATCAAATGGTGACCACTTTATTTGAAAACCAACTTGATAAAAGAAATCACCATCAACCTCTAAAAAGTTATATGGATTAGGTGTGCCATACCCTCCAAGTGCAAACAAACCAATTTTGGGCATTCTCTGTGATTGAATTAGATCACTAGTGGCATCCATTTTTTGAGATTGTAGCGAAAACATTTTTAACTCGGGTCTTAATATTTCAGTAGTGTTTTCATTTACAATATTGGGTCTTGTAAGTATTAATTCATTCCATTCGTTTTCCCTTTCTAACCAGATAGATAAAACTCTTAAAGCACCGTTTTTTTGAGCCTGTACAGATAGCAGTTTTTGTTTCGCTTTATGGTACTCCACCTTCAAAGCATCCGTACTATTGGGTAAAGCAACACCACCGCTTTGAAGTTTCTTCATTTCTTCGATACGATTTTCTATTTCTTTGATAATCCCATCTTTTATTAAAATCTCCTGTTCCTGAAAACTTAAAGCAGCGAAGTATACCTGAGAAACAGATTCTTTTATTTTGAATTGACTTACTGTATTTTCTTGCATTTGAACGCCATATTCGGCATTCTTATCAGCAATTCTTTTCTTTTTAACTCCACCATCAAAAAGACTGTATTCAATTGATCCATAGGCTTGCCATTGTGTATAAGGTATTTCTGGAAATACCTGAGCAGCTGGAGAATTGGGGTCTTCAGGAGAGATGACATCTGAGAAATAACCTAATTTCCCTTGAAGGTCAAATTTTGGAAGTTTATCTTTTTCAATGGTTTCAATACCCATTTTGTGCATCCTTTCGTACATTTCTCTTTGAGAAGTAATGGGATGCTTTTCAATTGCCTCTTGTTCAGCCTGTTCAAATGTAATGGTTGTTTGTGCCATAAGTTGATAACTGAGAAGGCTAAATAATAAAATTAGCGTTTTTTTCATACCTTATTTTATCTTGATACCTGATAGGATTATTTGTGGAAGTACTTTTTTACGCTCCTCGAGAAATTCCTCAAATGTTTGATTGTTTTCTAGTCCTAAACCAACTAGCATAGGTCGAGCTATAAATGGGAAAACACAGCTTCCTAAAATAGTAGTAGTAAGCTGAAAAGGGTTAAGGTCTTTAAATTCTAGAGTAGTTTTTAATTCTTCACCTAGTTGTTGAACTCCTTCAGCTATTTCAGGAGGTGGCATTATTGGAAGATTGTTGGTCCTCAATTCACCCATGATAAATGATAGGAGTAGAGGATTTTCTTTTAATGAATTAATATATGCAGTTACAAAATTTGAGATTCTTTCTTCTAGTGTAAGATTAGCTTTGAAGAGTTCTTCTTTTAGTGGAAGTAGCATTTTCCGAATTAAATCGACAAACACTGCTTTGAATAAGCCGTCCTTATTTTTAAAATAATAATGGAGAAGTGCTTTATTGACTCCAGCAGCATCAGCAATTTCTTGCATTCTAGCTCCAGAACTTCCTTTTTTTTGAAAAATATCTCTTGCGACTTCTAATATTTTTTCTTTAGAATCCATATAATTTAACTAAATGGTTAATTACAAAATTAATTTAACTATTTAGTTAAATTGAGTCAACTGTTTTTTAATCAAAAAGTTAAAAGCTGACGTAAATTTCTTTTTTAGTGATATTATTTAATGGAAAAATTATAGTTCTAATTCAAGGGAAGGATCCCAAAATATTTCATTCATATTTTGGATTTGATTATCAATTACAGAAATTCCTTCTGCTTCTAATTGAACTTGCATGGGATTTTTGACATCAAAGTGATGTTTTCCTGTAAGTAAACCTAGTTTATTGACGACTCTATGAGCAGGGACAGAATCATCTCCGTGAGAGGCATTCATTGCCCATCCGACCATTCTCGCACTACCTTTTCGCCCTAGATAAGCACCAATTGCACCGTATGATGTAACTCTTCCTTCTGGGATAAGTCTTGCGACATCCCATACATCTTGAAAGAATGAAGACTTATCGTTATTCTCCTGTTTGGCCATGACTCTCAATGATCTCTTTGTAAGTTTCAATATAAATTTTTTGCCCGTACATTTTTATCCAATCTAAAATTTCTTCACCATTTTCTGAGTTGTGATTTACATATTCAATATTCAACTCAGAAGTCTTTTTTTCAATAAAATCTTCAATGAGGGGTAAGTTTTTCTGGGTATTTTGAGACATAGCTTTTAATTCTGCAATACTTGCTTCTGCAGCTGTTTTTGCATCATTTTCTAGTTTTTTTTCTTCTTTTAAAAAATCATTGGAAACTAATTTAGTAGCCGTACTTTCTAGAGAGTCCACATCAGAATCAAAAGAGTCTGTTTCTAATTGATCCCAAGACATTTTTTCTTTTTCTAATTGTTCTTTTAAATTTTTTCCGAATCGAACAGATAATTCTTGGCATTGCTCTTTTTCATAGATATTCATTGAATTCCATGATTTACCTATATAACACTCCCATAAAAGAGTATCATTAGGATTAATCATTAAAGCTTCTATAACTTGATCCTTTGAACTAATATCTTGAGCGTAGGGTAAAAGTGGTATAAATAAAAATAATATATGTAGAGATAATTTTAATTTCATAATCAAAATGATTTTTAGAAATCTGTTTATATGTAATTATGAGAGTATTAATCTTCAGAAAAAAAAGATTTTATAGAACTCTCAAAGAAAAAAATAAAGGTTATAGTTTATAATCAAAAATTTGACCATTATATTCATCTTATTATCATACTCATTCTTATTATTATATGCCTAGGGGTGGAGAGGTAGGAATTTGTGAATTATGTGAAGGAGAATATCCTTTAACATTTCATCATTTAATACCAAAAAGTACGCACAAGAATAAATGGTTTAAAAAGAACTATACCAAAGAAGAAATGCTTTATAGTGGTATAAAAGTTTGCAGAAAATGTCATAACTTTCTTCATAAATCTTATTCTGAAAAAGAATTAGGTAAGAATTTTAATACAAAAGATAAAATTCTCTCTGATAATAAATTGATGAAATATATTCAATGGGCACGAAAACATCAACCATGAGATTACTTACATTATTATTACTCTTTATATCAATTCATTCATTCGCACAAGAGCCTTTGCCAAGACCAAAAACTGTATTGGAAGTCGGCTTAGCATTGGGATCTTATAGAGGTGATTTATCTTCAAAATATTCAAAGGTAAATGGAGGAGCAAATATTGGTTTTCTCTTTAAAAATCAGAAGAGATGGAATATCAGATTTGATATGACATACCTGTATTTACAAGGTCAAAAACTAAGAGATAGTGATTATGTGCCACCATTAAACCCACCTTTCCCGAATGATTACTTTGAATCACAAACCTTGAATTTTAGTTTGTCTGCAGGTTTTAATATCATTAATTCAAAACGTTTTAGATTATATATAAATCAAGGTATTGGTTTATTTTATTACAATCCCTATGATCAAAATGGTAATGAGCTGATAGAAAATATCAAAGATGAAGATGATGGTATTTTTGAAACTAGAAATGAAGATGAAACTTATTCCAATTTTGCCTTTTCACTTCCTACCCGTGTAGGATTTACGTATTACTTTAAGAATAATTTTGGGTTCGGAGCAAGTGCAACATTCATTAATCCTTTGACAGATTATCTTGACAATATCTCTGATTATGGAAATATTGAAGGAAATGATAATGTAATGTCAATTAACTTATCTTGTTTTATTCCACTGACTTACGGAAGGTTAGATAGAGCTTTAGAAACGAAATAATTATTCATCTAGGTTTTTAAGACTTTCTCCGTCTACTTTTCTGTAGAAACAGCTCTTACGTGTTTCACCTTTACTGTTTTTGGTGTGACAAGCCCCTTTTCCTTGCATTTTTACTTTGTAAAGAAGTACATCTTGATCACAATCTGTTAATATTTCAACAATTTCAAGATAATCTCCTGAAGTTAGCCCTTTTGTCCATAATTCATTTCTAGAGGTACTCCAAAAAGTTGCTTTTCTAAGTTGTATTGTTGTTTCTAATGCTAATTCATTCGCCCATCCTTGCATTAAAATTTCCATGTTATCAACATCTTGAACAATGACTGGTACTAAACCTTCTCTTTTTTGAAATTGGATATTGATATTATTCGATTCTTCAAGTTCTTTTTTATTCATTGGGAGTAAATTGTAATGTAAAAAATTGTTTAGGTTGTTTTTGTCTGAAATAAATTAATCCAAGATCAAAAAGATCTACTGAAATCCCTACTTTTTCATGGTTGGAAATTTCTAGCCATGCTTTTTTCATTTCTTTAGACCAATATATATCATCAAAGATGAAAAGTGTATTTTCATGTACATAAGGAAGACATCTTTTGAAGTAATCCATAGTCGGTTCATATTTATGATTCGCATCAAAATAGACAAGATCAACTTTCTTTAAAGTTTCTAAACCTTTTTCAAGAGTTTCATTGATATCACCTTCAATAACGGTAATATTATTTTTCTCAAATGCTTTAAAATTCTCCTTTGCAATTTTAGCAATAGAAGAACTTCCTTCAAGAGATATTACAGTCGATTCATTGCTGTAACTAGATAAGTATAAGGTACTTATGCCAAGTGAAGTACCTAATTCTAAAATGTTTTTATATCGATATTTTGCAACCAATTCGAATAAGAAAGCACCTTCCCTTGGGCTTAATAATGATGAGGAAGCAATTTTAGAAATTTTTCTTTTTAAAGAAGAAGTGACTTTAGAGCCAGCTCCTAAATCATTCACTTCAATAACCGTTGAATTTGCTAATAATTGTTTTCTACATTCCTCTATTTTCTCAAAAATGTAATACTCTTTTTTAGGGGCAATTACTTGAGTGTAAAGCTCATACACAAATGGAGAATGCAATCCATGAGCGTTTCCTGCTTTAAATTTATATTTTATGAAGTCTAAAACTTGCATATACCTGTCAGTTATAGTTAAATATTCCGCAGTTTACCTTATCTTTGCGCGGAATTCATGCTATTTGCATGCAAAAATAGATAAAGAATTAATCTTCTGAAATAAGAATACATATCCATGGGATTAAAATGTGGTATCGTTGGTTTACCTAACGTTGGAAAATCAACTCTTTTTAATGCTTTAACAAGCGCTGAAAATGCTGAATCAGCAAATTTTCCTTTCTGTACAATTGACCCTAACGTAGGTGTTGTTGTCGTTCCTGATCCAAGAATCAAAGTTCTTGAGGAGTTAGTAAACCCTCAAAAAACTTTACCAACAGTAATTGAATTCGTAGATATTGCAGGTTTGGTAAAAGGTGCTAGTAAAGGTGAAGGTTTAGGAAACAAATTCTTAGCGAATATCCGTGAAGTAGACGCGATTATTCACGTAGTAAGATGTTTTGATGATCCAAATATTGTTCACGTAGCTGGTAAAGTAGATCCAGAAGAAGATAAAGCTGTAATCGATATGGAACTTCAATTGAAAGATTTGGAGTCTGTAGAGAAGAAATTACAGAAAAATACAAAAATGGCGAAAACAGGTAATGCTGAAGCCAAAAAGATTGTTGCTGCTTTAGAAAAATTCCAAGCGCATTTAGAAAGTGGTGAAAATGCTCGTTCTATTGATGCTACAGAGGAAGAATGGGAAGTAGTAGCAGACTTAATGTTATTGACAGCAAAGCCTGTAATATATCTGGCAAATGTAGATGAAGATGGAATTCATAAAGACAATGATCTTGTGAATAACATGAAAGCAATTGCAGAGAAAGAAAACGCTCAGTTAATCAAGGTCTGTGCTGCAATTGAAGAACAAATTGCTGGTTTAGATGATGATGATGAAAAAGCAATGTTCTTAGATGAGTATGGCTTAACTGAATCTGGTCTTGATCGTTTGATTAGAGCTTCTTATGCTTTATTAAATTTGATTACTTACTTTACAGCAGGTGAAAAAGAAGTAAGAGCTTGGACAATTCGTGAAGGATGGAAAGCACCACAAGCAGCAGGTGTAATTCATACTGACTTTGAAAAAGGTTTTATTAGAGCGGAAGTTATCCATTATGCTGATTATGTTGAATACAAATCAGAATTAGCTTGTAAAGAGGCTGGTAAACTTCAAGTGGAGGGAAAAGAGTATGTTGTAGAAGATGGTGATGTAATGCACTTCAGATTCAACGTATAATTTAAGATATATACTATTCAATCCCATTGCTTATTTTAAAAAGGCAATGGGATTATTTTTTTGTCCCGTGAAAAGCAAATTTATTCTAATTACTATCATATCATGTTTTCTTTTGACTCTTTATTTTTTTCTTAATGCAAGAAAAAGAGTTGGTTATACTGTACATGGTTTGGATATTTCTTATTATCAAGAAAAAGTTGATTTTCAAAAAGTAACAAAAGACGGATTTTCATTTGTTTTCATAAAAGCGACAGAAGGTAATAGAATCAAAGATGCCAACTTTGATGAAAACTGGAAGGCTGCACATAATGTAGAGATAATTAAATCTGCATATCATTTTTTTCGGGCAGATGTTGATCCTTATGCTCAAGCTGATTGGTTTGTTAAAAATGTAAAATTATTGCCTGGGGATTTACCACCCGTTTTAGATGTGGAAACTTATGATGGGGTTTCCATTCCTATTCTTAGAGAAAGAGTAAGTATTTGGTTAAATCTAATTGAAAAAAGATACAATATTAGACCTATTCTCTATACTAATTATTCTTTTTATCACGATGTTTTTTTAGATCGAAAGGTCTTTGAAAAATACCCTGTTTGGATTGCTGCATATGGTCGTGTTTTTGAGCCCAAAATTAAACATAAATCAAAAAAATGGAGTATTTGGCAATATACGGATAGCGGAAGTTCAAAAGGAATACAAGGGGATGTAGATTTAAATGTTTTTCATGGTAGTATTGATGAATTGAAAAGAATGTGTATTCCAGGGAAATTTAAAGTTGAAGAATTGAAAATTAATATTCCTCAATCATTGCCAAAAGTCGGGGTTTAGATGTAAAAAATGTATAAATTATTCGATTTACATCTATTTACTTCGTAATTTTATATTTCGAAAGTTGAGATAAGATAGAACCTATATATATGGATAATGTTCAAGCAGGTAAGAGTAAACCTACAGTACTCTATGTAGATGATGAACAACAAAACTTAGTTTCTTTTAGAGCAGGATTTAGAAAAGTCTATAAAGTACTTATCGCCAATAGTGGTGATGAAGCTTTGGATATCTTGAAAGAAGAACACGAAAATGTCAGTGTCGTTATTTCTGATCAGAGAATGCCCAAAATGACAGGTGTTGAACTCTTCGAAAAAGTAAGAGAGCAATATCCAGACATTATGCGTATTGTCTTAACAGGATATAGCGATGTTCAAGATATTATTAATGCCATTAGTAAAGGTGAAGTATATCGATATATCACTAAACCATGGAACAGAGATGAACTAATGGTAACGATTGATAATGCAATTGAAGCATACAATCTTAAAGTTGAAAACCGTAGTTTATTCAGTTCACTTCAAGAAGCAAATGAAAAACTTGAAGAAAAAGTAAAAAATAGAACGAAAGCATTACAAGTTCAGAACGAAGAACTTTTGGAATTGGATGGTGAAAAGAATCATCTAATTGGTATTGTTGCTCATGATTTGAAAAGTCCTTTAAGCCAAATTGATGGTCTTATCGAGTTGATGAAATTTGATATGGAAACTTTTACAGAAGAGCAAAAAGAATATATCAAAATGATTCAGGATTCTATCAAGAAACAAGAAGAACTGATTACTCAGATACTTGACTTAAATGCTTTAGAATCAAAAACATCTAACTTATCGATAACTTCTCTCAATATTTCCCAATTAGTAAAAGAGGGAATTGAGAGATTTGAATTGACTGCACAAAAGAAAAACATAACTTTAGAAGTCAATGCAGGAGAAGATTATCACGCTAATATTGATGCTACATATTTTGGACAAATTCTTCAAAATTTAGTTTCAAACGCTATTAAATTTAGTCCTGTAAATAAAAAAATATCAATTTTTATCAAAGAAGAAGATGGTAAACTTCATTTACATATAAAAGATGAAGGGCCGGGCTTAAATGAAAATGATATGAAAAAACTTTTTGGTCGATTCCAAAAATTATCAGCTAGACCAACAGGTGGAGAACATAGTACTGGCTTAGGTCTGTCAATCGTTAAAAAAATGGTTGAAGATATGAACGGTCAAGTAAAGTGTGAATCAGTCTTTGGTGAAGGAGCAGATTTTATTGTAACTTTTGATAAAGTTGAAAAAGCTTAAAACAATTTTACCCTAAAGTTATTTAACTATAATATCTATCGAATCTTTACTGAAATTTTAGTTTTGGTAAAGATTCATTTTTTTGAATGAAACTTCAGAAACACTTATTTTAAGTGCTTTTTAATAAATAATAAAATGAAGAAAGGAGTCTTACTAGTTAATTTGGGTACCCCTGATAGCCCAAATACAGGTGATGTTAGAAAATATCTACGTGAATTTTTAATGGATGAAAGGGTGATTGATATTCCATTTTATAAAAGATGGCCATTGGTTAACCTTATTATTGCACCATTTAGAGCTCCCAAATCAGCAGCAGAATACAAAAAAGTATGGACAGAAAATGGCTCTCCTTTATTGTATTATGGATTAGAATGTCAAAAACTTCTTCAGGAAAGACTAGGTGAAGGCTATCATGTAGCATTAGGAATGAGATATCAAAGTCCTTCTATTGAAAGTGCTTTGATTGAATTGAGAAAGCATGATGTATCCGAAATAGTAGTCGTTCCGTTATTCCCACAATATGCATCCGCAACTACTGGATCTGTGGCACAAAAAGTAATGGAATTGACAAAGAAATGGCAAGTGATTCCAGATGTTAGTTATGTACAACATTATCATAGACATCCTTTATATATCAAAACTTTTGCAGATATCGGTAATAAATACTTGAGGTCTGAAAACTTTGATCATGTTATTTTTTCTTTCCATGGTTTACCAGAAAGACAAATTATCAAAGCAGATGTAAAAACTTGTTGTAAGCTTCGTGGAGAAGGAGGTACTTGTAACAGAAAGGCATATAGTAGAAATACATTCTGTTATCGTTCTGCTTGTTTTGAGACTGCAGATCTAATCGCAAAAGAATTAGGCTTAGCTGACAATATGTATAGTGTTTGTTTCCAATCTAGATTAGGAAAAGACCCATGGATTCAGCCATATACAGAAGATACAATTATTAATCTAACGAAAAAAGGGAAGAAAAGAGTTCTTGCTTTCTCACCAGCATTTGTTGCCGATTGTTTAGAGACAACTGTTGAAGTAGGTGAAGAATACAAAGAGATCTTTGAAGAAAATGGTGGTGAACATTGGCAATTAGTAGAAAGCCTAAATGATCATCCTATGTGGATTAAATGCTTAGAAGATCTTGTGAAAGGTAATGAAGCTCATGTTCCTGAATTAGAGTAAAATTATTCTTCTGTCCAATCAACTTTTACAGACATATCCTTGTGTTCTTCCTTGAGCATGAGGATATGTTTTTTTACATTCTCTAATTTCTCTTCAGATGTCAGCGTTGCATCGTCCGAGTCTATTTCTTCAATTTTTTCAACAAAAGATAAATCCTTAAGCAACTCTTTGATAATTGATGCGTTTTTATTGTCCTTTACAGAAACCACTAATTGTGTCATAATAAAATTTCTTTTATAATTTTTTCTAGTTAATCTTGAGTTTATACGGGGATTATTGAACTCTGTTTAATTATGACAATTATATTTAGTGAATAGACAGTTAAAAAGTTTTAAGAAGACCAATTAAATGCCTGATAAGCAAAAGATAAAATGGCTAAAACTCCTTTTGACGCTTTACCAAGATGTAGTAAAAGATAGGAAAGAATGGTTAGGTAAGCTTCAACGTTGGTTAGAAAGACGTATTCCTCAATTTGAATTGATTTTGGGAATACTTGCTTTATTAGCGCTTATTTATACGCAAGGATTTAATTTGAGTAAGATCGAATTAATTGAACTTGTTAAATATGATAGGTGGATTGCAACAAGTTTTGCAGTTGTAATAATTATAAAACTAGGAGTATTTAGAGATAAGAAGATTTTAAATAAAGAAAATGCCGTAGATCTTTTCTTCTTATTTATAATAATATCCATACTCTTTGTAAGAGTCTTTTTAATGGAACATTACAGAAAAGAGGGAGATCATTGGGGTTGGCCTGTTTATATCATAGTAGTACAGGTTACAATGATTGTTGCAAGCCTTGTTTCATTAGCTAATAATCGATCCTATTGGCTTTTCTTTACTGCAAATAGTACTTCCATGATTGTGGGATCACTTTTGTTTATCATACTAACTGGAGCAGGTTTACTGATGCTTCCTGAATCTACAACAAGGCCTATTACATGGATAGATGCAATATTTACTTCAACCTCAGCTGTATGTGTAACAGGTTTAGCACCCTTTAATGTAAGTGAAGTTTTTACTTTTAAAGGACAATTGATATTAATGTTCTTGTTCCAAATCGGAGGTCTTGGGATTGTTTCACTAACTACGTTTATCGCATTAACCATACAAAAAGGAGTGAAAATTAGAGAAGAATTTATCATACAAGATATGGTAGAAGCAGATAACATTGCTTCCTCTTCGGATATCCTCAAAAAAATCTTTTACATCACATTTACGATTGAATTTATAGGAGCATTATTATTATATCTTGCTTGGGGTGACTTAGGGCTTTCAACTGGAGATAGAATTTTTGTTTCTATTTTTCATTCAGTTTCAGCTTTCTGTAATGCAGGGTTTTCAAATTTCCCAGAAGGACTTCAAGGTGCAGATTTTGCAACGGATTGGTTTTCGGGTTCAATTGTCATGATATTGATCATTGTTGGAGGTATAGGTTTTAAAACTTACAATGAGATCATAAAAAGAAAAGAGAAGTATAAAAAAGTATTCTGTTTACAAACTAGAATATCTTTAAGAGTTACTTTATTCCTGATAATTTTTGGAACAATTGGTTTATATATTACTGATTTTGATCGTTGGGCTCAACAAAGCTTTTCAGATTCACTGTTCCAAACTCTATTCACAAGTGTGACCTGTAGAACAGCAGGGTTCTCTGTTGTTGAAATTGGAGATTTATCTGTAGCAAGTGTAATGATGATGATTTTATTAATGTATATCGGTGGAGCACCAAACTCTACGGCTGGAGGTATAAAAGTTACCACAGTATATATTTTAATTAAATACCTTTGGGCACAGATAACAGGTCACAATCATGTGCATATTGGTTGGAATACAATACAAGAATCGACCATTAGAAGAGCAGTGATCGTATTTATGATGTCAATATTACTTTCTTTCTTTGGACTTTTTGTATTGGCAATCGTAGAACCTAATATAGAAACAGAAGATTTATTCTTTGAATTTTTCTCAGCTTTAGGTACTGCAGGTTTATCAAGAGGAATCACAGCAGATTTGACTGAAGTGGGAAAAGTAATTATATCATTTATAATGTTTGCAGGTAAAATAGGGTTATTCACTTTAATATCTTTATTAGGTGAAAACCATGACAACTTTAAATATAGATATCCTGAGAGCTCTATTTTAGTAGGTTAATATGAAAAAAGTAGATAAAAGATTTGTTTTAATTGGTATGGGGGCGTTCGGTATAGAAGTCGCTCGTACATTAAGAAATAGTAAAGAAGACGTTCTTATTATTTTGCATAATGATTTTGAGTCTGTTAGAGAATCTAAAGATAGTTTCATTACACTTAAAAGGTTAAGAGAAATGGGGTTTGAATACCTTTATGAGACTGATACTACGAATCCTTTAGCTTTAAAAAAGCATATTAAAAAATCTGATACAGTAATTCTTTCTCATGGTAAAAACTTTGAAACTAAATTATTGACAATTGAAGCTTTAAAAGAGATTGGAGTAGAAGAGATTTATGCTAGAGCAACAAGAGATATGCATGCGAAAGTACTTGGCAAAATGGGTATTTCTAGAGTCATTTTCCCTGAAAAACAGGAAGGGAAACGATTTGCATTGGAACTAATGAATAAAAAGGTAAAAGCCATGGATGAAGTTGCTCCAGGGGTATTTATCATCGAAATGGATGTTCCCTCTGTCTTTTATGGTAAAAGTGTTCGAAAATTAAGATTTAGAGACCAATACCATGTTTCTGTTATTTGCTTGAAGGAAAATTCACATCCAACATCATCAATAGGAGGAGAAGAAAAGAAAGAAAAAGTGTTTATTCAAGATTTTAGAGATATTACATTAAATGAAAGCCATACTCTTGTTCTTGCAGGAGCTAAAGAAAGATTGAAACAAGTAACAGATTTAGTAGATAAGTAGACCTAGGCCTTGATTAAGCTTAGTGTAATCTTCTTCATGGTTTCATAAAAACGATTAAATTGTTTGTCTCTGTCATAAAGGTTGACTGCAGCTTTACGGGCATTATTAGAAAATGCATTCAGTTCATTTACAGAAAGTTTCTGTAATGTACTTATATTAGAAATTAGCTGTTCTGGGTGTTCTGGCCTAGATGTTAAACCACAAAGGTGCCTTTCAACCAACATTTCACCTTCACCTTGTCCATTAAACAAAACAGGCATACCTAAACTCATACTTTCATACAGTTTAGCGGGTAATGTACCCATTACATAATTTTTTTGTGAAATTAATGCAACATCATATTGTTGAACAATTGCTGGAATATCAGCATAATCAACTTTTGGGTGTAAAGTAACGGCTGATAAATCGTTTACATGTATATAATTAGCTATTTTGTTTGCTTCAATTCCATCACCATAAATATGTAATTCAGCATTTAATTCATGAAATGGAATAGTTTTGATTAATTCATATATACCATGAGCCATGCCTAAAACACCCGTGTAAACTATACGTAGAGGTCCATTATCTCTTGATGATTTTTTTAATGAAAACACCTCTGTATCAGCACCAATTCTGTAAAGAAAAGTATTAGTGTGGCCTAGATCTTCTATATAATCTTTAGTCTCTAATGATTGAGTAATAATATAGTCAGCCTTGTTGTAATAGAACTTTTCTAATTTATGTAGAAAATTATAAGCGAATGAGTTCTTCTTTATACTTCCAAGATCAACCATTGCTTGAGGCCATAAATCAGAAACATTAAGTACAAGTTTTATTTTTTGCACCTTTTTAAGGTAAATACCTAGAAGAGGCAAAGTAATAGGAGGAGTTTGTACAATAACGATATCAGTTTTTTTCTTTCGTAATGTTCTTACCGAGAATAACATGCTTATTAGCATAGTAGTCATGCTAAGTAAACGAAAGAAAATACTATTCTTTTGAGAAGGAATTAACCAATGTCTGATGACATCAACGCCATTTAATTGCTTCTTTTCACGAAGTCTAAAATAATTTCTTGGTGATAATTTCCCTGTTGGATAATAAGGATGTGAAGTTAGAACAGTCACATTATGGCCTTTTTTCGCAAAACTTTCAGCCATATGGGCGTATTGATGAGGTGCCGCACCAAAATCTGGCGGGTAACAGTGTGTAATGATACAAATATTTAAATCTGTATTATTACTTATATATTCCTCAATATTTTTATACTTCCCTGAATGTAATATCATATTCTTTCAACCTTGAACCTTATAAATTAACGGTCCACTTCTCCCATTACTACATCAATTGAGCCAATTATTGCAATCAAGTCTGATAATAACACACCTCTTGATATTTCTGGCAAAACAGAAAGATTACAGAAGGAACAAGCTCTTGCTTTTAACCTTTCAGGTATATCTGATTTACCGTTTGTTCTAAAAAAGAAACCTAATTCACCTTTTGGATTTTCAGCTCTACTGTAAAAGTCCATTGCCTTTGGTCTACATTTTTTAGGAACTAATTCTTGAGGGTCAAATGTACGATCTCTTTTATAAGTAGTAGTAAGTTGAGTAACACATTGTTTCATGATCTTCAATGATTCCCAACATTCTAACACGCGAACATATGTTCTATCCCAACAATCACCAACAGTACCCATAGTACCTTGACCAACAGGGATATCAAAATCTAATTCGGGGTAAACAGAATAACCATCTACTCTTCTTAAATCATGAGCTAGACCCGAACCTCGTAAAACAGGACCAGATGTTCCGTAATTAATAGCAACATCTAAAGGTAAAACACCTACATTAGCTGTTCTTTCAATAAAAATCTTATTATCAATTACTAACTCCTTTAATTCTTGAAGTTTTGGTTCGAAATATTGAATGAATTCAGCACATCTTTCTTCAAAACCTAAAGGTAGATCATAATAGAGTCCACCAATCCATATATAATTATACAACATTCGAGCGCCAGAAACCCATTCTAATAAACGAAGAATATGCTCTCTGTCTCTCATCATCCATAAGAATGGAGTTGTAGCACCAATATCTAGACCATAAGTACCTATTGCAATAAAGTGTGAGGCAAGGCGATTTAATTCAGCAATTAAAACCCTGATATATTCCACTCTTTTTGGGATTTTCTCTTCAATACCTAACATTTTCTCAACACCCATTGCAAAAGCATGTTCAGAATTCATCGCAGCCATATAATCCATACGATCAACGTAAGGAATGATTTGCTGAAAATTTAAATTTTCGGCATGCTTTTCAAAACAACGATGTAAATATCCTAGGTGAGGGACCAAATCCACTACGTATTCACCATCGGTTAATACTTCAAGTCGTAATACTCCATGTGTAGAAGGGTGGTGAGGACCAAGGTTGATCACCATTTCTTCCATTTTTAGTTTGGAAGGGTCAAAAACGTTTTTTGATGAATTGATCAAATGATCTTCCTCGAACTGATATTGAATTTGTCTTTTTTCCATAAAAGTGTTTGTTCCTCAGAAAATCAAAATTGATGGATTCATTTTAAAAATTCAAGAAAAAAAGCAAAGGCTTTTATTTAATTGTCTAATAAAAGAGAAAAAAAAGATCTATTTGTAGGAATAGTTATAATAAACCCCAAAAATGTTTATTTTTGTCCATGAAAATTATCTCTTCGTTTGATAAGAGATAATCGCAAATGGTCCATTCTGGAATTTTAATTTTTTGAATGGTCAGTAGTATATATTGATGCACTTTTAACCGCTTTTTAAGATGGGTACTCCACAAGAAGAAACGCAGACAAACGAAATCCAAGAGGCAGCTGTTGTCGAAAACACAACTTCTCAATTAGAAGATGTAGCTGATTTCGGAGACGATGAATCATCTCAGTCAGTAGAAGAAGAATTACAAGAAGATGTAGATTTCTCTAATCATTCGAAATCAGAATTATTAAAAGAGATCCAAAATCTTGTTGGAAATTCAGATGTAGTGAAGGCCGAAAGAATTGCCAAAAAAATCAAAGATTCTTTTGATCCGATCAGAAGAGAGGAAGAAAATGAAGCACGTGAGCAATTCAAAGCTACAAATGGTGATGTAGAAGGTTTTGAATACGCTGATACTGATGCAAAAGCATTTTTTGAAGCATTTAACAGAATTAGAACAGATCGTCGTCAGCATTTTGAGCAAATGCAAAAAATGAGAGATGACAACCTAAAGAAAAAGCGTGCAATCATTGCCCAAGTAAAAGAGTTGATTGAAACAACTGATGACAAAGGTGTAATGACTAAAGTGAAGGAATTACAGGCACAATGGAAAACAATTGGTGCGGTTCCTCAACAATTCGCTGAAGAGATATACAAAACGTATGGAGCTCTTTTAGACAGATTCTATGATCAAATGAGCATTGAGTTTGAATTAAAAGAACTTGATAGAAAGAAAAACCTAAAAGCAAAATTAGGTCTTATCGAAAGAGCTGGTAAATTACTAGAAGTAGAAAATGTTAATGAAGCAGTTACTTCATTGAATTTACTACATGAAGAATTTAGAAATATTGGTCCAGTTCCAAAAGAAGAGAAAGACAATATTTGGAATGCTTTCAAAGAAATCTCAGATAAAATCTACGATGCTAAAAGAAAGCATGCAGAAGAGTTTAAGAAGGTTTTAGAAGAGAATATGAAGTTGAAACAAGCTTTATGTTTAAAAGTTGAACCATTCTCTACTTTTGACACAGACCGTATCAAAGCTTGGAATGATGAAACTAAAAAACTTCTTGAAGTTCAAAAAGAATGGGAAGCTGTTGGTCCAGTTCCAAGAGAAGTAGCGAACGGTATTAATAAACAATTCTGGGCAAACTTCAAGCAATTCTTCACAAATAAGAATAAATTCTTTGAAGTGTTAGAAGAGCAAAGAGGAGTTAACTTAGAAAAGAAAAAAGCGTTAGTAGCAAAAGCAGAAGAATTAAAAGAATCTTCTGATTGGAATGCCACTTCTGATGCTTTGATCGGCTTACAAAAAGAGTGGAAGGGTATTGGTCCAGTTCCCGAAAAATTCAGAGACTCTATCTACGCTGAATTTAAAGCTGCTTGTGATGCCTTCTTCGAAAGAAAAAGAAATAAGCGTCAAGAAGAGTCAAAAGAATTCTTAGAGAACTTAAAGAAGAAAGAAGAAATCTGCTTAGAAATTTCAAAATTAGTTGCAGATAAAGCGACTTTCGATCAAAAAGTTCTTGATGAAAAAGCTGAAGCATTTTTCGCAATTGGATTCGTTCCAAGAAAAGAAAAAGATGCTATTGTTGACAAATTTGTAGCAGTAGTTGAAGAGTATGTTGGTATGTCAGAAGATTTAGATGAAAAAGGTAAATTACAAGCTTTAGCATCTGTATTCAACCATTTACCAGGTGGTGGAAATCGCTTCAGAAACCAAGAACAAAATATTAGAACAAGAATCAAAAACCTTGAAGACGATATTGCTCTTTGGCAAAATAACTTAGCATTCTTCTCTAACTCTAAGACTGCTAGTAAGTTATTAGAAGAATATAATGTGAAAATCGATGAAGCTAAAGTTGAGGTGAATAAGTTAAAAGATCAATTAAAAGTGATCAGAAGCTTAGATGCTTAATTAAGTTTTATATCTATATTAAGGGAAGTTTGCTCGTCAAGCTTCCCTTTTTTTGTATTTTATTTTGGAATAATTGGTTTATTCAAAGTATTAACTCTATATTACGTGTAGCTAAAACACTTTAATGTATTAAGTGTACAACAACTCTTTCTTTCTATTAACTGATTTATTTAAATTCTAATTGGCTATGAAATCTTTAAAACTAACGAAGATCATAACTACCTTGCTATTAATTTTTTCTATCAATGGATTTGCTCAATTTCCTGAAAATACTGCTTATAAATTTGATAGACTTAGTATTCAAGATGGTTTATCACATGTAACCGTCAACTCAATTTATCAAGATAGGAAAGGCTTTATGTGGTTTGGGACTGTGATGGGTCTTAATCGTTATGATGGGTATAACTTTAGAGTTTATAAAAACGCTACTAAAGATTCTAGTACTATTATTTCCGATTACATTCATTGTATCGTGGAAGACCAATATGATAATATGTGGGTTGGAGATGCAGGTGGTTTAAATCTCTATAACAGAGAACAAGACAATTTTATTAGAATATTTATGCCTGAGTTTGTAGGTGTAAAAGTTTTAAAGCCCATTGAGAATCATCAGATGTGGGTAGGTTGTCAAAATGGTTTATTTCTATTCGATACGCAAGAACAGAAGATATTAAAAAATGTCTCTGGAAAAAGTATAAATAAATTTCTCATAAGTAAAAATGGAGACTTTTGGATTGGCACAAAATCAAATGGATTGTATTTAACAAACCAAAAAGGTGTAATCCAAAAATATTTTGATGAAAATAATAGTACTGTAAATAATAATATTGAAGCTATTCATCAAGATAAAAATGGTGTAATTCGTATTGGAACTGAAGGAGGAGGTTTATATGAATTCAATGAAAACCTAAATCAATTCAAGCATATTAATATTCCTACAAAAGTGGTTTGGGATATTATTGAGGTGAATGATAAACTGTGGATTGGTACAGCAGATCATGGTGTGGTTGTTTTAAACACCAATACAAATCATTTTGATTTTATTCAAAATAAAGTAAATGATACAAAAAGTATTTCAGAAGATCACATTCTTCGATTTTATAAGGATAATTCAAATAACCTTTGGTTAGGAGGATTTCGTAAGGGACTGAATTATTGGAATTCTAAAACGAATGCATTCAACTTGATTTCAAATAATAGAGGAGGTTTGGAAATTATAAGTCATAATAATGTTATCAGTATGAATGAAGATGAAGAGAATATTTATCTTGGTACTGATGGCGGTGGTTTGAATGTATTCAACAAAAAAACGAAAACAATAAAAGTTTTTCAGCATAACTCTGATGATGAAAATTCTATTGGTTCAAATGCAATATTAAGTATTACTAAGACAACAGAAGGTAACTTTTGGTTAGGTACATGGGGAGGGGGATTAAATTATTTTGACCCAAATAAAGAGACTTTTAAAAAATTTAAACACAACCCAAATAAAGCAAAATCTCTACCTAATAATAATATATGGAAAGGCTATGAAGATTCTAAAGGCAATTTTTGGATTGTTGCTCATGACATAGGTGTTTTTATGTTTGATCCAGCAACAGAAGAAGTCTCTAAAAGTATCTTACCATTAGGTAAAAAAGAGTCCATCAATAGTTCGTTTAACTTCTTTGAAAGTAGTACACAACATTTATATTTTTCAACATATTATGGCCTTTACGTATATGATTTAAATACAAAGAAAATCCAGATTTTACTTCCAGATGATACAAATCCTACATCTCTTCAGGGAACAGTTAGTACTCATGTTTTTGAAGCAAAAGATGGAGGAATTTGGGTTGGTACATCGAATGGTCTTTCAAAATTTGATGTGAAAAAAGGCACTTTTAAAACATATGGAATTGATCAAGGTTTGGCAAATAATGAAGTCAATTCCATTACAGAAGATAATGATGGATATCTATGGATATCCGCCAAAAATAATATAGCTAGGTTTGATCCAGAAAATGAGATTTTTATTAATTATATGAGTTCAGATCTCTCTCAAGAAGGTGTTTTTAATAAGGGTGCAGCATTAAAATTACAAACTGGAGAGATAATTTTTGGAAATAGTTCAGGAGTAACATTATTCAATCCCAAAAATGCAAAACAGAATAATACGGTTCCGCCAGTGGTGTTTACAAAATTTATGTTATTCAATGAGGAAGTAAGTCTTGAGGATCAATCATCTCCACTAACTGAAGTAATTGAAGAAACAAATCAATTGACATTAAACTATAAACAGTCTGTTTTTTCAATAGATTTTGCAGCGTTAAACTACTATCATACTGATAAAAATAAGTATAAATATAGATTAGAAGGTTTCGATAAAACTTGGAGAGATGGAAGTAGAAGAACTGCTACTTATACAAACCTTGATCCTGGGACATATACTTTTCAAGTAATTGGATCAAATAATCATAATGTATGGAATGAAGTAGGAGATAGTATAGAAATTAAAGTGCTGCCTCCGTGGTGGAAAACAATTTGGTTTAGGTTATTATTTACTTTCACCATCATTGGACTTTTTATCAGTTATTATAAGTATAGAACTTTCCAATTAAAAAAGGAACAAAGGAAATTAGAATTTATAGTTCAAGAAAGAACTGAAGAGGTCGTAGCTCAAAATGAAGAGCTACATGAACAACAGAAAGCAATTTCTGAACAAAATGATGCTTTACAAGAGCAAAAAAGAGAAATTACAACTCAAAATGAGGAACTTATTCAACAACAAGAAGAAATCTTAGCACAAAGAAGTTATATCGAGGAGAAGAATTTACAACTGCAAAATCAAAATGTAAAATTAAAAGAGCAGCACAATCATATCACAAATAGTGTGCGTTATGCTCAAACTATTCAAAGTGCAGTATTACCTGGTGATAATTATTTATCCAAGGTGTTTACAGATTTCTTTTTAATCTATAAGCCAAAAGATATTGTTGCCGGAGATTTTTATTGGGTTGGACAAAATGAGAAAAGCACTTTTGTAGCTGTTGTAGATTGTACAGGTCATGGAGTTCCAGGTGCTTTTATGAG
Organism: Flammeovirga sp. AWQ4_249; assembly: GCF_056161045.1. Classification (NCBI taxonomy): domain Bacteria; kingdom Pseudomonadati; phylum Bacteroidota; class Cytophagia; order Cytophagales; family Flammeovirgaceae; genus Flammeovirga; species Flammeovirga sp. AWQ4_249. Next base: position 13,765 of record NZ_JBSWYJ010000024.1, on the reverse strand, counting down.
TATGATTGGTAATGCCTCATTTAATTATATAATTAATGAATTAAAAATTGATGACCCCAAAGACATTTTGGAAAGAATCAATCAAAGAGTTCAAAAGGCACTTAAACAGGAAACGTCAAATAATACAGATGGAATGGATATCTGTTTGTGTAAAATAACACCAATTGATGATGAAAATAATGAAGTAGTATTTGCCGGTGCAAAAAGACCACTATATTATTTTGATAAAGTATTAGGTCTCAATCATGTCAATGGTAGTAAAAAGGCCATTGGTGGTCCACAAAGAAAAAATAGGTCTTTTGAAAATAATAGCTTAATTCTTAAAAAAGACACTGTCATCTACCTTACTACAGATGGTTACATGGATCAAAATAACCAACAACGTAAGAAGATTGGTAAAACAATGTTTGAAAGTGTTTTAAAGGGTATTGGTCGATTGTCTTTAGATGTTCAAAAAGAACAATTAGAACGTCTTCTATCACTTCACCAAGAAGAAGAAGAGCAGCGAGATGATATCACAATTATGGCAATAATTTCTTAACAAGAAAGGCGATCTAGCACTTATTAGATCGCCTTTTTATATGTATATGAAAAGAATTACATACCTGTGTAATTATAAGGAGTAATTACTTTTAATTCATCTTTAATAGCTTCAGAAACTTCTAGTTCAGCAATGAAAGTAGCAATACTTTCCGCTGTAATTTTCTCATTTTTTCTAGTAAGATCCTTAAGCATTTCATATGGATTAGGAATACCTTCTCTTCTTAGAATCGTTTGAATAGCTTCTGCAACTACAGCCCAGTTATCTTCTAAATCAGCTTGTAATTGATCAGCATTTAATTCTAATTTATTCAATCCCTTTTGTAAAGATTGAAGTGCAATTAGGATATGTCCTAAAGGAACACCAATGTTTCTTAATACTGTAGAATCAGTAAGATCTCTTTGTAATCTTGAAATCGGTAATTTTGCAGCAAGGTGCTCTAAAATTGCAGATGCAATACCCAAGTTACCTTCAGCATTTTCAAAATCAATTGGATTAACTTTATGAGGCATAGCAGAAGAACCTACTTCATTTTTATTAATCTTTTGTTTGAAATAACGCATAGAAACATACTGCCAAACATCTCTCGATAAGTCAATTAATATTGTATTGATTCTCTTGAAAGCATCAAATAGTGCCGCTAAGTTATCATAATTCTCAATTTGTGTAGTGAATTGAGAACGATCTAAACCTAATTGTTCATTGACAAAATCATTACCAAAAGCAACCCAATCGATTGATGGATAGGCAACGTGATGAGCATTAAAATTACCTGTAGCACCACCAAATTTTGCTGAATAAGGAACTTCTTTTAAAGCGTTTAATTGTTTTTTAGCTCTATAGCTAAATACTTTAAATTCTTTTCCTAAACGAGAAGGTGAAGCAGGCTGACCATGTGTTAGGGCTAGAATAGGTTGTTTTTCCCATTCATTAGCTAGAACATCAATCATAGAAATCACTTCTTCAAGCATTGGAATAACAACTTCTTCGTTTGCCTTTTTTAATGACAAAGGAATAGCTGTATTGTTTACATCTTGTGAAGTAAGACCAAAGTGAACAAATTCTTTGTGTTCATTGATTCCTAATGCATCAAATTTTTCCTTGATAAAGTACTCTACAGATTTTACATCATGATTTGTAACTTTTTCAAACTCCTTTACTTTTTGAGCGTCTTCAAGAGAAAATTCTTGGTAGATTTTTCTAATTGGAGCATATAAAGATTTGTCAAAATCTTCAAGTTGTGGAAGTGGTGACTCGCATAAAGCAATGAAATATTCAATTTCTACCCAAACTCTATATCTTATCAAAGCATGTTCCGAAAAATAATTTGATAAAGCTGAGGTTTTACTTCTGTATCTGCCATCAATAGGAGATACTGCACTTAGTTCATTTAGCTCCATTTTAGTTATTGGAATTTTGTAAAAAACATTTCAAGTGGCAAATATAAGATGATGATAAATGAATCAAAACTTTAAATTGAAAAACATTGACGAATATTTTTAACTATTTATTATGCAAAAAAAAGAGCTTAAAATAATAAGTTATTTCTAAGCTCTTTTTCTTTTTGGGAGGAGGTATGAATTAATAATCCTCATTATTTTCTTTCACAACAGGTTTCAGATCTTTTGAGGCCCATTTAATTAATGCACCACATAAAGCAGATAATCCTCCAACAAAACCACCAATTAATGCTCCTATTATTCCAACAAAATCATTGGAAGGTAGTTTGAACATTGTGGCAATTCTATAGCTCAATTCAGAACCTGTATACAATTGAATAAATGCAGCATAGGCACCCCACAGCAAAGCAATACTAATAAATCCTGTAAGGAAAATGAGTAAGAAATTTTGCTTTTGCTTCGCAACTCCTAATGCAAAACATGGAATCGTCATGATCCACCAAGGAAAGATCAATTGAAGTAGACTAGCACACAAAGCAACTGTTGCACCATATATTATATAATTTCTATTCATTGCTTTTTATTTATTCTTTCCGATTTAAGTAATTTTTCTTCAAAAGAAGTATTCAAATAATCCCCTTTATGGAAGAATTCAACTTTATATAATTGACCTTTTTCATATGCTTTAACCATGTTGTCATAAAATGGACTTCCTGCATTTCCTGATTGTCCGCCCGGAATTACTTGATAGGCGAGTGGTCCATTAGGAGTCATTTCCACCAAAAGTCTGAAACTAGGTCCATGTTTTTCTTTTGTAGCATTGACAATACCTCTATAACCACCATTTTGAACATTTTCAACACTAAATCCTGGTAATCTACCAAGGTGCTGAAACATTGTATTTTTATAGTTTGCCCAATTTAATTTTTCATCAGCATGGCTTTTTTTCCATTTATCTACTTTCAATACAGAATTTATGAATGCTTCTGTAATAATTTCACTTATAGATTCTCTTTCTACAGTCTCTAATTCATCAAAATAAGGAAGATCAGGTCTGTTTTTTAGAAGATAAAATGTATTTGCCCTAGTGGGAATAGCGTATTCTTTTGAAGGGTGATTATGAAATTCATCCCAAACAATACTTTGAACTTCCTTAGCCCATTCTTCAAAATAGATTGATGAGACATTTTCTGGAGAATAAAAGAAATCCCATGTTTTTAAACTGTCTACAATAGCTTTATTAGTATCAGAAAATTGTTTTATATTCAGTTCATTGAGCATGAATTCTAAATTTTCTTCGGCAAATAAACTATAATTGTCATTCATCATTTCTGACAGATCACCTACAGTTAGGTCTTTCGCACTGTCCAATAAATCATGAATTCTTCTATTTCTGTAGTATTCATAATACTGACCATAATGATAATATGGATACTCTTTTCCAGCAGGATGTTCATTGGCAGAACTTACATACCCTGAGGATGGATTTACAATTTTAATATTATGCTCAAAAGGTATAAACCCTTGCCATTTTGTATCTAATCGAGTACCATCCATGACAAATTTACCTTGTTCTTTCCATCGATTTGGGAAATTTCCTTGGATATTCATGGCGATAGTATTATCACTTGCTATAAATGCAAAGTTCAAAGCGGGACCATGAAAATATTGAATTGCGTTTGTAAAATCCTCATAATCTTTAGAGTGATTGATCATATAAATTGACCTTAATTCTCTACTTGCATCATGCCCTTTCCAACGTAATGCATATCCTGCTTCTTGTTTGGCATCACCAAACGTTTTATCATACACGATAGGACCCCATCTAGAATATCTTACCGTATCCATAATAGGATCTTTATCACGAATTTTTATTTCCTCAACTCTTAGGTCGGCTTTGGACCAATAATTATCAATCAAATAATGAGTTCTTGATTTATCTTGGAATAATATTTTATACCAATCTCTATCATCTCTTCTTGCACTAGTAACACCCCATGCGATTTTTTCATTAAAACCAACGACAATACATGGTACTCCAGGGATTGACATACCCATTGTGTTTCCTTTTGGATGTGTCAATTGTATCGAAAACCATATTGATGGCATTGTTAGGTTTAAATGAGGATCATTACATAAGATAGGATTGCCACTTTTTGTTTTTAAACCACTAACAGCCCAGTTGTTACTCCCATTATCAGGGTCTTCTTTTTCAACGGCATGTTTTCTTAGTCCACTTAATATTGAATAATTTTTAGGAGGTTTAATTGGTGTTACATTCCAAGATCTCCATACCGAATCGTTGTTAGCTATAGGCTCTTGAAAAGGTAATATTTCAGGGAAAAGAATATCGAAATTTTTCTTCCCTAAAAGTTGTAATGCATTGGTATTTTCAAAATCATTGTCAGGTCCACTTAAAGAGTATTGAATAAATTTAAAAATTAAAGCCGTTTTTAGTGGGGTCCAATGCTCTGGCTTGTATTTAAAAAACTTATATTCAACGGGGTAGTCAGCATAATTCAATTGATCTATATAAGCATTTACACCGTTGGTATAAGCATTTAATATAGAGATCATCTTTTTGTCAGTCTTTAGACTTTTAATGAAAGCTTCAGCACCAAATTGAAGACCTTGTCTTCTCATATTTCGATCGTACTGAATCGTTAAATCACCAAATACTTCTGACAATCTACCTGCTGCGGCCATCGCTTGAAAATCCATTTGCCAAAGACGATGTCTAGCTGTTATATACCCTTGTAAATAGTAAAGGTCATGCTCGTTTTCTGCATAAATATGAGGGATAAGCAAAGAATCATAAAAAATAGTGCCTTCAGAAATCATTTCTTCAAGTTGTATGACTTCTGGAAGCTTTTCATTTTTAACTTCATTTTGCCAAAAACCTTGAAAGGGATCTAAAAAACGACCTAAAGGAGGTATATTATTTATTTTAGAGTCAAGGGCTACTACACAAAAAAAAGTAAAAGCTGAAATAATGCCTGCGATTGAGGATCTCATAGCTTAGTATTAGTATTATATAAAAAATGAGCTTAAAATTACATAATCCCTATGATCATTCAAACAAGAAGTTTATTCTTTCTTATGAAAAAAATATGAGTCTATTCTATTTTTTAAATCTTCAGGATGATCAACAACAGAAATACAATTTGTTTTTTCTAATATAACTTTTGCATTATAACCCCAACTAACAACAAGAATAGGAATTTCAGCTTTATTACAAGCCTTAACATCTCTTACTTCATCACCTATATATAGAATTTCATTTGTCGAATTTTGCTTAATCTGATTAATTTTTACGTTTTTAGAAAATAGTTTAGAGGATGAATGTACTTTAGAAAAATACCTTTCAATATTATTCCTTTTAAGAAAGTCTTGGATAGTAGTTTTTGAGTTCGAACTTAAAATCTGTAATTCATAACCTTCTTTCCATAATTCTATCACTTCCTTTTTGACGTTAGGGAAAAGTTTTAATTCCGTACGTTTGAAATACATTCTTATTTTAATTTCTAAAACAAAAAAGGGGAGTAGCCACGGTTTTAATTTTATTTTCTTAATGATCTCAGAAGCTGTTAAACTTCTATATACATTCAAATTAGTTTCCGTCAGGTCAAGCTGATATCTAGACGAGATTTTAGTAATTATTTTCTCGACAATACTCAAACTATCTACAAGAGTGCCATCGAAATCAAAAAGTAAGATTTTTTGTCCAATCATATTCATAAAAAAAGAATGATTTAAATTAATATAAAAATCATTTAATGTGACCATATTGCGAATAATAAATTATAGTACAGAATATTTTCATGGGTAATAAAAGTATTGATTTAAAGTTGTATGGCCTTCTGTTATTGATATTTCCTCTTTTTGTATTGGATATCAGTGTGGGATCTACACATATTTCAATTAAAAATATATTTACGAGTATCTTCCAAAATAATGAATCAGACAGCATATCTACAATATTATGGTTGATTCGAATTCCAAAGGCATTGGTAGCAGTATTAGTGGGTATTGCTTTGTCGGTAAGTGGACTCTTGATGCAAGCATTATTTAGGAATCCAATGGCAGGGCCTTCTGTTTTAGGGATCAATTCTGGAGCATCATTAGGAGTGGCTTTGGTATCCCTTTCTTCTGGGATTGGATTGGGAATTAATAGTTTATCGTATCTAGAAAGTTATGGAATTTGGTTGACGGTCATTGCCTCTTCTTCAGGAGCAGCACTAGTAATGCTAATTATACTTTTTGTTGCTCACAAGGTAAATGATAATGTAGCATTATTGATCGTTGGAATTATGCTGGCTGCTTTGACATCTTCATTAGTAGGAATTGCACAATATTTTAGTCACCCTGATCAACTTCAAGAATATATATTATGGACATTCGGTAGTTTAGGTGGTATCGTTTATGAACAAATATTTATCTTAATTGCCTTTGTAATTGTAGGTTTTGTTATCTCCTTAACACTCTGTAGATCGATGAACTTGATGTTATTAGGAGAGAATTATGCAAAAAGTATGGGACTTTCAATTCAAAAATATAGACTGGTTAGTATTCTGTCAGCTAGTATTTTAAGTGGAGCTGTTACTGGATTTTGTGGACCCATAGGTTTTGTAGGCATTGCTGCACCTCATATTGCAAGAGTAGTAGCAAAATCTTCTGATCATTTTCGATTATTACCTTACAGTGCTGTAATTGGTGCTGTAGGAATGCTAATATGTGATACTATTTCTCATTGGAGCAATTCAGGAGTCGTTATTCCTATTAATTCAATTACTTCTTTAATAGGTGCACCAATTGTCATACTTGCCATGCTAAAAGGGAGGAAATAATGAGAAAAGAAGTATTAAGAACTAACAATTTAGTTACTGGCTATCTAGAAAAAGAAGGCAACGAGAAAGTAATAGGCAATTACAATCAACTGTCCTTATTGGAAGGTGACTTTTGTGTTTTAATAGGAAAAAATGGAGTAGGGAAATCTACTTTACTGAAAACTTTATCAGCAGATATTAGACCATTAAAAGGCGAGGTGTATATAAGTGATCAAGATATACTAGAAATGTCGATATCTGAAAAATCTTTATGGTTGAGTTTTGTTTATTCTAATAACAATATTGTAGGTAAATTAACGGTCATAGAAACGGTGCTGATGGGTAGATATCCTTACCTAAATTGGTGGGGAAAGATGAAAGAAAAAGATCATCAAATCGCCTATCAAGCACTATTAGATGTTGGGGCAGAGCATATAAAGGATAGAATAGTAACTACTTTAAGCGATGGTGAAAGGCAAAAAGTAATGATTGCAAGGGCAATAGCTCAAGATACGGCAATCATTTTTTTAGATGAACCTTCTGCTCATTTAGATTTAATTAATAGAATTGAAGTTTTTCAATTGCTTAAAAAAATTGCGAGGCTTCGAAAGAAAGTGATTTTGCTATCTACCCATGAAATTGAAATGTCTCTTCAGATGGCAGATCGATTATGGATTTTACATGATGATTTGATTTCTCAAGGCACACCAGCAGAAATAGTTTCTGATAACATTATAAATAAAGTATTCTCATCTAAAAATATAGCCTTTAATCCATCTACTGGAGTATTTAATTTTTGCCCAAACCAAAAAATGTTTTCTTTTTCAATAGAATTGGATGATTCAACAGAGGACTATCAAGGTGAAACAGATTTACCATTAAGAGTGTTTTGGGAAGAAAAAAAGCTGGTTTCAGAAGGAGCATTAAAAAGAGAAAATGGTGCTTTTTACATTAAATTAGTTTGGAAAAAAGAAGTAAATCAGTTGCAATGGCGTGTAATTCATAATGATAAAGAAATTACACTTAATGTGGATGAAATTAACCTTTTTGACGAGTTAGTAAAGTTATATTCCAACATTCAATAATTATATTTCTCTTTTGTTGTAGAATTGTTCCCTTTTCGTTTATATTTGATTATAATTACAGTTGACAGTAAGTCAAATTTTTTTATAATCCTGCTCAGACTCGATGAAGCATATACACAAAATTTACATAACTACTCTTCTATTACTTTTAACTACAGCCATTACTTTGTTTGCTCAAGAAAAAGTAGTAAAAGGTCAAGTAATAGATGAAGACCAACAGCCTGTTTATAATGCAATCGTCTATTTAGATGGACAACAAGTAGCAACAACAAACTCGGATGGACAATTTACATTTTCAACTTCTAATTCAAGTAAAATAAGAAACTTGAATGTCATCAAAAGAGGTTTCAAGATGCAAACATGGGCTTTAGAAGGAGCTAATTCTATTAAAGTCTTATTGAGTTTTGCACCTGTATATATTGATGGCGTAGTTTACGAGGGAAAGCAACCATTAGTCGATAAATTTGTAAAAATAAGTGGTCAAAAATTTCAAGCGGTTAAAACAGACAAAAAAGGTAACTTCCAGCTGAAAATTGACCGTAATTATAAGGTGAGAAACGCTACTATATTTCTTGTAGATGGAGATCCAGTAGATAAGAAAAACACATATTATAACCCTCAGTTAAATAAAGTCACTTTAACGCTACCAGGAAAACAAAAAGAAGTAAAAGAAGTAGTTGCAAAAACGAATACACCTAAACTTTCTGTATCGACAAAAAATGAAGCTGAAAAGGAAGATAAAATTGAAGAAGAAGAAATTTTTATTGATCCTATTTTAGTTGTAGTCGTTTATGAAGAAGATATATCGCCAGCTGATTCATTAAATGTAAAAATTAATGAAAAAACATTTATCACTGATAAAAATGGTGAATTTGAAGTTTATGCAGATTCTTTAAGTGAAACAAACTTCCAGATTGATGATTATTCAATTATTAAAACGAAATATGATTATGAAGATAATTATATGTTTGTTTATATATCTAGTGAAGATGAAAATGCTGTAAAAAGCGAAACAAACATGGAATATTCTGAGAATTTTCAAGCTGTTTTTAATTCTCTAGAAGCGGAAAAGCAATTACTTCAAGAAAATGGTTCTAACATCAGAAAAGAGATCCAGAAAATCACTGAAAAGTTAGAAAAAGATGCAAGTAAAAAAAGTAAAAAATCTTTAGAGACGTATCTAGAGAGACTTACGGAAGAGTTGATTAATAACGAGTTACGCTATGAAGAGGCGCAGTACAAAACTTCTCAAATGCTAGAACGTATGCGTAACCAAATTACGAATCAAGAAACAACAATTACGCAGATTGAGGAAGAAAAAGAGGAAGTGGAGACAGAAAGAATGCTATATTTTGTTGTTGCTGCAATCTCTTTAATATTGATTTTTGTGTTCTATAAAAACTCTCAAAAACTTAAAGAACAAAGAGACGATCTTAGAGAAATTACAGAGAGACTTGAAAATGCAAATAATGAAGTTGTGAAATCGCACGAAGAAATGCTCTCTGTAAAAGATATCGGTCAAAAGTTTACCGCTACACTTGATTTTGAGAAACATATGCATGAATTACAAGAAAGTGTTTCAGAACTAGTACCTGCTACAACTTTTGGTATTGGAGTATATAATAAATATGAAAAGAGGTTAGACTTCAAAAATCAAGTATCTGATGCTGGATTAGAAAATTATTATTCTGTAAGTATTAATGATGGATACAGTCTAGCAGCTTGGTGTTTCAACAATGAAGTAGAATTGATCATCAATAATTATGATGAGGAAAGTTTATTGTATGTTCCTCAAGGGAATAAAAATATTGAGGTGACAAACCAATCAATCATTTATATGCCATTGATAGTTGAGACAAATGTACTTGGTGTCATCACTATGCAAACACGTGAGAAAGATCAATACAAAGAGATTAATATCTCTAACTTAAAGGCATTAGCGTCATATGCTTCAATTGCTGTTTCTAATCATATTTCTTACAAGGAGCTTCATGAGAAGAATAAGAGTATTACAGATAGTATGCGTTATGCAAAAACAATTCAAAGTGCTATCCTTCCTTCAGAAACTGTCTTAAAAGAAAACTTTGATGAACACTTTATCTTATATCGTTCAAAAGAGATTGTGTCAGGAGATTTTTATTGGTTTAAGCGTAAGGAAGTTGATGGGAAAGTAATGAAATTTATGGCTGTGGTCGATTGTACAGGTCATGGAGTTCCTGGAGCTTTTATGTCGATGATCGGTAATACTTTATTGAACGATATTGTTAATGTAAAAGGTATTACAGATACAGTAGCCATTTTAAATGCATTAAATGAAGGTGTAAGAGAGTCATTGCAACAAGAAAATTCAATGAATGATGACGGGATGGATGTTGCATTAATTGCAATTGAAGAGAAAGAAAATGCCATTGATGTTCAGTTCTCAGGTGCCAAACGTCCAATTTATGTATTTAACCAAAATAAAGCAGAATTAGAGGTTGTACAAGGAGATATCAAATCTATTGGTTATTCTAGTAGAAAAAATAAGATCTTCACGGATCATAAGTTATCTCTACAAAAAGGTGATACTATTTACTTAACAACAGATGGTTATGTAGATCAGAATAATGCAAATAGGGAGAAGATTGGCTCATTAAAATTGAAGGATATAATTGCCTCAAATGCAACTATGAGTATGTCAGATCAAGAAGAAGCTTTAGAAGAAATACTGGATCAACATCAAGTAGGAGGAGTGGATCAAAGAGATGATATTACAGTGGTTGGTGTAAGAGTTTAATTGATTTTATTAAGTATAAAAAAGGTAATCTCATTTGATTGAGATTGCCTTTTTTCATTTATTGTTTTAGCTTATCAAGCTCTATTTTTAAAACATTTTCTTGAAAGCCTGTCATTCTTTTTATCAGTTTTCCATCTTTAATGATCAATACAAGTGGTATTCCTTGAACCGCATTTTCACGTTTAAAAGTATTGATCTTTTCATCTTCAATTTTGATATGAAGATCGGTAAAATCTGGAGCAAACTTTTTGATGGATTCAAGCCATTTATTATTTCCTTGGTCTATTGAGATAAAATGAAATTGAATATTATCCTTAGCGTATTTTTGAATTACTTTTGGGTATTTATTTTTAATAGAAACAACACATGGTCCACACCACGAAGCCCAAATATCTATAATATGTATACCTTCTGATAAGTCAATCTCTTTAGGGCTGAGATTCTGATCAATACCTTTTATTAATTTAATTTTCTGTTTTTTATCAAAGCCTTTACGATGAGCAACTAATTTTTCTAAATCATTTTGATAATCAGAATTGGGGTATTTTTCGTTAAAAGAAGCAACAGCCTGTTTAAATGTCTCATTTTGAACACTATCATTATAATAGAAGAATTCTGTGAGGTATTTATGGTTTACTCTTTCTCTTAATGCATCATTTTTTACATATTGATGCGTTATTTCTTGAAAACGTTCTATTGTATTTCCTTTAGTGCCAAAAGGAGAGTCATTTAAGAAAAGTCTATTTTCATCTTCTATGAAGTTTAATTGTGTATCGATATGTTCAGCCACCAAATAATCTAAGTCGCTGTTATTCATTTCAGGGTCATCTAAATCAAAAGTAACAAGTGCATTTAGTAGGTAGTTTGGCTCATGTATTTTAATAGAATCAGGATAGGCTTCAGCATATATTGTATTCAAACTTAACCATAAGCCAATAATATTGCCTTTCATTGATTTAGCATATTCATTAGACAACTTTGGTTTATGTACCATTAAGGTGTCAATCATATTTTGTGTATACTCCATTTGAAGCTTTTTAACTTCCTCAAAAGGTAACTCATGTATTTTATCATTATATTCATAGATGACTAAATCAAGAGTCGAAAAGAACGAATAGTTATATTTTAAGCTGTCAATGATAGATTCTGTTACTTTCGTAGGATCAAAATTAGATAGTTTAGTCATAGCATTGAATTCCTCTTTCAATACATTTTTATTCCCTCTATCGTCTTCTATGATTAGATCATCATAAGCACTTCTATGAAGAAGATTTCTAGTGGTGTAGTAATCAAAAGTAAGTTTATCAAACTGCTGTTTTCTCATTTCTGTTGTAAAATTTTCTTCTCTTATCTTTTTATTACCATAGTGTTCATATTTTGATCTAATTTCTTCTACTTTATCATAAATTGTTTGAGACATTAATGCTTTAGTATCAATCAATTTTGAGAATTGATTAACATATAAAGTTTGAGCATTCCAATACGCACCATTGTATATAATATTTGGTGTTTCTTCAAATCTAACAATTGGTAAGCGATCTGTCCATCTGAACATAGTTGCATTTCTAAGTTCAAAACAAGCTACTGTACTAAAGTTTGGAACATCTAATTTTCCTACAAATTTCACTTGATCAATTGTATCTTTATATATCATTTCAAAATCAATATGATCTGTATAGATTTGATTGCCAACCTTTGTAAATGTGATTTCACCTTTGGAAGTTAAACGATGTGTAAAACTTGGCTTTTGGAAATGAGTTAAGTTAGGATAATCTCTAAGTGGTCTAAAATTGGAAGAACTTACTTTTAGTAGATCATAATTTTCTGTTAGGTATAAGAAGCCTTCTCCACCTTTAGAATCATTATCAGTAAACTTTAATACATATACTAATTGGTCATCTCTAACTAACATTTCATGAAGATCGAAAGTATAATTAGAAGGGTTAACTAGAGGCCCATTTTTGATAAATGCTTGTTGATAATGAAAGATGTTTCCATTTTCCATAAAATTGATTTGTTGAAGGTTCCTTTCATAATAGTTAAAACCACCATAATCTTTATTGATCCATTTTAGTTCACTTTTCTCTGGTTTATAGTTCCAATTTATATAATTCCAGTCATAATCCTTGTTGCGTTTGATTTGATCGAACATTAAAATATGCCTTGCCCGATAGTGTGCTTCTTTAGCTTTTATTTGATCATAGCTATCAAAATAAATTTCACCAGTAGATTCCATTCCTCCTTGAAATTCATTATTGGTATATTTTGCTTCAGCATAATAGAACTCACCAAGGTATTGTTTTTTTCTAAAATTATTTTTGAAGCTTTTGACACTTTCCTTAACGATTTCTTTAAGAGTAGGCATTTTGGATTTAATGGTTAACATATCCAACTCTTCCACAGCAGGCAGTAACTCCAACTTGTTATTAAGAAACTTTGAAAGCTGTTTAATAGGAACTTCAAGTTTGGAATAGCCAATGGAAGAAATTGCTACAGTATCTGATAAGTGAGAAGAGGAGATTGGGATGCTGAAATAACCCTCAGTATTTGTAGTTCCTCCAATAGTTTTCCCTTTAATCACAATGTTAGCGTAGGGGATGACTTCTTTTGTCTCAGCGTTGCGTAAATGCCCTTTAAGTGAGTTTTGGGCATGACTTAAAAAACATACCAATAGTAATAGAAGTGATAGATTGATTTTTTTCATTTTCATTTAGTTTTTGAAGTAAGTAATAGTTGCTTAGATAGTGCACCTAGTATGACAAAGTTAATAAAAGGTGTTATTAATAAAATAGCATGGAAACAAAAAAGCCCAAGACTTTCATCTTGAGCTTAATTTTAGTAGCGAGAACGAGAGTTGAACTCGTGACCTCCGGGTTATGAATCCGACGCTCTAACCAACTGAGCTACCTCGCCAGAGTTTGTAAGCGGACAATGCTTACGGGTTTGTTTGTAGCGAGAACGAGAGTTGAACTCGTGACCTCCGGGTTATGAATCCGACGCTCTAACCAACTGAGCTACCTCGCCAGAGTTTGTAAGCGGACAATGCTTACGGGTTTGTTTGTAGCGAGAACGAGAGTTGAACTCGTGACCTCCGGGTTATGAATCCGACGCTCTAACCAACTGAGCTACCTCGCCAG
>NZ_JBSWYJ010000023.1:0-97516 GCF_056161045.1 Flammeovirga sp. AWQ4_249 | reverse complement strand
AACTAGATGACTGGAGCAGTAGTTCAGTTGGTTAGAATACCTGCCTGTCACGCAGGGGGTCGCGGGTTCGAGTCCCGTCTGTTCCGCCAACAAGTCTTCATCAGACTTTCAAAACTAGATGACTGGAGCAGTAGTTCAGTTGGTTAGAATACCTGCCTGTCACGCAGGGGGTCGCGGGTTCGAGTCCCGTCTGTTCCGCCAACCAATTCAATGGAAAGACAAGTATATCTTATATGCTTGTCTTTTTTTATTTTTAGTAAATTAATTCTAAATCCTTGGGAATACTAGAGTCAAAAGTGAGTAAGGTCTTTTGATCAGAAGGAGAAATGAAATGAAGAGTCTTTGCATGTAAACAATGCCTGTTTAAGGAATTCTGTAATTTATGATCAGCAATCAGATATGGAATTTCATAACGTTTATCTCCAACAAGAGGATGACCAAGAAATTGCATATGTACTCGGATTTGATGTGTTCTACCAGTTTCAAGTTTACATTCTACTAAAGATATATTTTTAAACTCTTCTAAAACCCTAAAATGAGTTATAGCTTCCTTTCCAAAAATTTTATCTTTTGATACCTCAATACTTCTCTCATTTTCTGGATTTCGTCCAATGTATTCGCTAATGGTTCCTGTTTTTTCTTTCAAAGTACCCCATACCCATGCATAATATATACGATAAGGTTTCATAGCTTTGAATTGTTTACTTAAAAACATCCTAGCTTCCTCTTTCTTGGCAAGAACTAAAACACCGCTAGTATCCTTATCAAGCCTTTGTACGATACAGTCTCTGAGTAGTACATCTTTTTGTTGGGATTGCTTATAGTAGAATTTAAGTGCATTCTGAACAGTATTATCATAATTACCTAAACCAGGATGCATAGGCATTTGAGCAGGTTTATTAATAACAATACAAAAGTCATCTTCATGAAGAATTTCTAATGGATAATCGTATGGTAATAATTCAGTTAGTTTACCGAATGATTCATACCATTGAATAATATCATCCCCTTTAATCATATAACTTGATTTTGAAGGGCTCCCATTCACTAATACCATCTTTTCTTTAATTTTCTTTTGGATGATATTTCTACTTTTATTAGGAAGATTTAATGATAGAAAATGATCTAAACGAACCATTTTGCTTCCTTTAGGAACTATAAACTCTTCATGAAGGTGTTTCTTTTCTATCATTCTAATTTTTTGTTTGTAGGATTGATATTGCAAAGCTAACTTGTAGTATTGAGGCAATGAAATTTTATATGGAAGAAAATAAAGAAGAATCTTTAGACAAACGTTTTCAGGAGACTACGCTCGAGAAGAAAAAAGAAAAGGTAGGAATGGTATGGTGGAAGCATCTTTTGTTATTCATTTTAACTTTAACTACTACTACATTTGCAGGATTAGAATGGTTATACGGAAAAGCTATTTTTTTTAGTGAAATTTCGATTGATGAATGGAAAGGTGCATTAGCTTATTCCATTTCGTTTGTTGGTATACTTGGTATTCATGAATTTGGACATTATTTCACTGCGAAATATTATAAATTAAAGGTTACATTACCTTATTTTTTACCAGTATGGTTTCCAGGGTTTGGTTTGATTGGAACTCTTGGTGCTGTTATTCGAATTAAAAGTTTAATAAAATCAAAAAAAGAATACTTTGATATAGGAGTGTCAGGTCCATTGGCGGGATTTGTAGCCGCTTTATTTGTGCTTTTTTATGGATTTACACATTTACCTCCGGCTGACTATATATTTCAAGTACACCCTGAATACGAAAAATATGGATTAGATTATACCAAATATGTTTATGAAAATTTGTCCGAAGGGGAAAATATTGTTTTGGGAACAAATTTATTATTTGAATTTTTTAAAAAGTTTGTGGTAAGTGATCCCTCTTTAATTCCCAACCAGCATGAAATGATGCATTATCCTTTTCTATTTGCTGGATTTTTAGCGTGTTTCTTTACTGCTTTAAATTTGCTACCTTTTGGACAGTTAGATGGAGGACATGCATTATCTAGTATTATTGGTTATAAGCGTTTTCATCAATTATTACCTTACACTTTTGCTGTTTTTTTATTTTGGGCAGGTTTAGGCATATTTTCAGCAAATCAACCTACTGAATATCTCGTTTCATACGTTCCAATGTATGTTTTATATCTCTTTTTTGTATCGATGAAGTTATTTGAGAGTAAGGTAACTGTAGCGTTGTATGCCATGAGTATATTTACGACTCAATTTGTTCTTTCAACTTTCTTTCCTTCACTCGTAGGATACAACGGGTGGTTATTGTTTGGTTTTATCTTAGCTAGATTTGTAGGGTTACACCATCCTCCTTCAATATATAAAAAAGGTGTTGACACCAAACGAAAAATTGTTGGTATCATCACCTTAATTGTTTTTATATTATGTTTTACTCCTGCTCCTTTTATTCTGAATTAGAACTTTCTTCATCAAGAACATATGGTTTTTTCTCAGGGTTGAAATAAGGAATGTCAAGCATACCAAAACCATGTTCGGTTAATTCACCGAAACCATTATGGTAGATAAATTCTTGAACTTCTGGAGCTGCAAGAATCTCAAAAGGTAGAGTATAGCCTCTTGCTTCTTTGATTTCGCCACTTTTAATGACAGAGTAGATTCGTGCAAATTTTTTGTCCATTCTATTAATTCTTGCAAGATATTCCTGATCCGGAATTACTTGAAACCTAAAGAATGAAGCAATTTGCTCTTGGCTATATAGTCCTGACTTTTCCATACGAAACATGGTAGAATCGTAAAGCATATCAGAGAAGTCATCACTAATAGGGTTGACGAACATCTTATTGTTTAGCCCTTCAATATCATGAAATGGAACAATAGGAGAAATACAAAGGTATTTCATTGATTCATTAAACTGAGGAACTTCTTCGATTTCAACACTATCAGCTTGAAGCATGAGATTGCCCAAGAGAATATGTGATTCTTGGAAAAGCCCTTTTACTATTTTATCAACAAATTCCTTATTGGGACTGGTCAATACAATAGTTGCTTTCTTTGAAAAATAATGTAATCCTTCTCGGCCAACTTTAGTCTGTCCTTTAAGGCCAGAAAAAGTAAAATTAGCACTTTCAAACAAGTCATTATCAGCACATGCTATTTTTAGCATATTCTGAACGAGTTTTTGGTGATGAAAGGGTAAAATGGCACCCTTGTTACGGAGATTGAAGATTATTCTTATACGCACCTTCTAAAAAATTTGTAGTTGGTAACTCTCAATTAGGATAAATCCTAGATAGATTAAAAAATTAACAAAGTGTATAAACACTCGTAAAATGCCCCAATGAGACATAATACTTAATATCATTAATTTATCTGAATTAAAGTAATTTTTTTGACAAAAATGTATTTTTACTCAACATTTAGCTTAGGATTATATTTTTTCCACCAATTTTGCAATACTAAAATAGACCACACCTGATTTTGGTCATAATTGGATGAATTAAAGATTGTATTTTTTAGAGTAGAAATATATTGTATATCAAAAATTCCTTGCTCTCTAATAAAATCTTCATCTAACATTTCATTCACCCAAGATCTTAATGATGTTTTGAAGCCATTCATCAATGGAACTTCAAAACCATGTTTTGGCCTTTTGTAAAGTTCAGGAGGTAATAATTCTCTAAATGCATCTTGAAGAATTCTCTTTTTCATTGATCCATGAATCTTATATTCTGAAGGTAATCTCATTGCAAATTCGACTACTCTATGATCTAAAAATGGAACACGTACTTCAAGACTGTTAAGCATACTCATGGAGTCAACTTTATGCAGCATATCGTTGACGAGTAAACCATCTAAATCTGAGAATAGTACATCATTTATTCCTTTACCATCAATGTATCGAGTTAAATGATTTTTACGTAAAGCAAAACTATCATCATCAATTTTATTTTTAAATGAATCTGAGAGAATACTTCTAGTTGTGGCAGTGTCTCTCCAACAGCATAGATACCAGTATCTTTCTTGAGGAGACAATTTTAATCCTTCACCAAATTTAATAGCCTGTCGGACTTTGTTACCAATCGCAGAATTTCTACTTTGTGGTAAGAATTTTAAAGCAGGTAATCCTAATTTGATCATCTGAGCAAGTACTCCTTGATGTCTAGATTTCCATTCTCCTAAATGTTTATTATAACCAGCAAACATCTCATCAGCACCATCGCCTGAAAGTGCAACAGTTACTTTTTGTCTAGTTTCTTTACAAAGAATATTTACAGCGATAGCAGATGCATCAGCAAAAGGCTCTGCATAGCTATCAAGCATTCCAAATAAGTGATTGTAAAAGTCATCTGGAGTGAGTTGAAAGGCTGTATGATCTGTATTATATTTTTTGGCGACTAATTCAGCATAATGCGTTTCGTCGAAAAGAGGTTCATTTTTATATCCTATAGAGAAAGTTTGGAGTTGCTTCGTATGTCGAGAAGCTAAAGCAACAACAGCAGATGAATCAATACCACCACTTAAAAAAGCACCTAATGGTACATCTGAAATCATTCTTTCTTGGATCGAAGCATCCATTACTTTTAGTAATTCTTTTTGAGCTTCTTCATAAGAAAGATTTAAAGGCTCTGTACAATGTTCTTTTAATGAATAATACGGTTGAATATCAACAGTCTTATTTTTAATGAACATATAATGTCCCTGAGGTAACTTTTTAATTCCTTTAAATATTGAATTAGGTGTTGGAATATAGGTAAGCTGTAATAATTGATAAATGGACGTGTGATCCACTTCTTTTTCAATACCAAATTGAAGTAGAGAAATCATTTCACTACCAAAAACAACTTTATCTTCATCAATAGAATAAAGAAGAGGCTTGATGCCCATTCGGTCCCTTGCAATAAATAGACTATCCTCTTCATTGTCATAAATTGCAAAGCCAAAAAAACCATGAAAACGATTTATACATTCTTTTCCATAGTGTATATAAGCATATAATAAAACTTCAGTATCTGATGAAGTGATAAATTCAACTCCTTTATTTTTTAATTCTTCTCGAATTGGCTGATAATTATATATTTCTCCATTAAATACAATTGTATATCTACCTGAAATATCTTGCATGGGTTGGTTTGCACCTTCGGAAAGGTCAATAATAGATAGTCTTCGATGACCTAAGTGTACAAAGTGGCTACTATAAACGTCAGAAGCATCAGGTCCTCTATGAGCAATAACTTCAGTTGCTTTATGCATATGTATTGCCTGCATCCTTCCGATTTCATTAAATGCAAATAGTCCAGTAATTCCGCACATATATTTTGATTCGAGATGAAAAAATGAATTATATAAAAAGATTTTAGATAAACGAAATTAGAAAAAAATATGTAAAGCACATGCATATTTTAAATGCCAATTTGAATATCGTTGCGTCAATTCTTTAATTATTAGAAGAATCTAATTTTTTATAGGAATTGTAGTGAATACCCAAGTAGACTAGCACCTAAGATAATCCACATATTGTTTATTTTTTTGTATCTAAAAGTGATGAATAAACTCAATGTAGCAATCAGAATACTTTGCCAATCAATTAATGAAGAAATTGACATATCGATAAGTACTTTTATCATAATTGCTACAGAAGCAATATTTACAGCATCTAAAAAGTAACTGACAGTTTTTGAGTTTCTAAGTTGTGGAATTAGTGGATTTAATAGCATTACTAAAAAGAATGAGGGTAAAAATATACCTAGCGTAGCCAATACTGCACCTTCAAAACCATTTAATTGATAGCCTACAAAAGTTGCAGTAGAAAGTACAGGACCTGGCGTAAACTGACCTATTGCGATTGCATCCATTAATTCTTGTCTTGATAACCAACCATTGGCTACAAATTCAGCATCTAAATAAGCAAACAATACATATCCACTACCATAAAGAACTGCTCCAATTTTTAAAAAAGATAGAAAAATAGAGGAAGCTGATATCGAATAAGTAATTTGAATGGGAGAGGAAAGAATTATTGGTAAAAAAGAGGCTTTGACATTAGATCTTTTCTTTTTAAAATTAAAATAAAGGATTCCTATTAATCCTGTTCCTAGTAGAGTTGTAATTTCATCCATACCGATCAAAGAAACCAAGAAAGTTATACCTCCTAAAATACCTATTTCAATATTTTTTAAAGCCTTTTTTCCTAGTTTAAGAATAGTACTTGCGATTATTGCAAGAACAGCTGGTTGAATACCTTTGATAAAAGGAGCAACATTTGGTAAGGTACCATATTCCGTATAGAACCAACCTAAAACTCCTGTTAAAAGAACAGCTGGAAAAATAAAAGCTAATCCTCCTAGAATCAAACCAAAAAATCCAGCTCTTTCGTGACCAACATGCATTGTCATTTCTGTAGAATTTGGGCCAGGAATTAGATTTGTAGCACCAATTAGATCTAAAAAATGTTCACTAGTCATCCATTTTCGTTTATCAACGACTTCTTTTTCCAGCATTGCAATATGAGCGGCAGGACCACCAAATGCCATACAGCCTAGTTTAAACATTATGATAGTAACTTCGAGTAGTTTTGAAGAATTTTTCATATTCATATTTATGAGAATAAAATTAGGTTTTCATCTATCAAGATGATGTTTGATTGTAATGCAAAGTAAATAGTAAATACTGAGTTAGATATAGTCTATTTGAAAAAATAAAAGTATAAAAAATAGGCATCGAGCACTTAAACCGCTCAATGCCTATCTGTGTCACGCTTTAGAAACTGATTTATGTTAAAAATACTTTCAGTTTACTAGCATTATCTCATCTCATAACTTTCAATAACAAATTAAGCGTATTTTGAACACATGCAATGATGACCTGTGCTTAAGAAAATACTGATTATTGTCATTGAATTATATCTTTCCTCTGAGTCCTAGCTCAATAACTTTCAAGTCTTTAGGTTTTCCTTCGTCAATTTTTAAACGAATTAAGGTTCGCATGCGATGAAAACCATGCCTTCCAGCAGCTCCTGGATTAATATGTAATAATTTTCTATCTCGATCAGGAATTACTTTAAGAATATGAGAATGTCCACAGATAAATATATCTGGTTTCAATTCATCTAATCTAAGTTTTAATTTCCTTGTATATTTTGGAGGATATCCTCCAATATGAATCATATATATATTGACACCCTCAATTTCAAAAATTTGTTCCTCAGGATATTCAACTCGTAAATTTCCACTATCTATATTACCAAATACAGCTTTTGTAGGTGCTATGGTTTCTAATGCGTTCATCACATCAATGTCACCAATATCTCCAGCATGCCAAATTTCATCACAACCTTCTAAGTTTTTTAAAATTTGCTCATCAATATATCCATGGGTGTCTGAAATGATTCCAATCTCTTTCATTATATGGGTGTGTGTTTGTTTTTTCTTTAAAAATTGTCTAAAAACAAAAAGAGCATACCCTCTGAGTATGCTCTTTATCGCTTCATTTCATTTCATTTCTTTACTATAACAAATATACGATTTTGTTTCATTTTTTCATGATGATTAAGAGTTTTTTTTCTAGTGACTTTTGTCATTGATAGTTTTTTAATATTTGAGCTACTTTAGGTGTGGTTAATACACTTTATAGTGTGTAAATAACACGTTGTGTGTCGATTAATTAACAAATTAAATCATCTAAAACTGATCATTATGAAAGAATTTGAAAATCTAAGAGACCTGTTTGTTCATCAAATGAAAGACAGATATGATTCTGAAACACAACAATTGGGAGTGTTTCATGAACTAGGGTCAAAAGTTAAATCTGTAACCCTAAGGAGAATTTTAGCTATCTGTGAGGCAAGTGCCCGAAAGCATATTTTATTTTTAGATGATTTATTTAAAGACCTTCATGAAAACCAAGTAGGTGATATTTGTGAATGTAGTTTAGGAATGATTAAAGAAATGAATTTAATCATTGAAAATTCATCTAATAAATATGTATCTGATATTGCAATACTATCAACAATTCGTCAATTGCATTCAAATGACTTGAATGGCTATCAAAATATATTAATGTATGCGGATAGAGTTCATGATGATAGAATCACAGATCTTCTTAAGGAAATGTTGAAAAATGAAAGAGATATAGATCGATTACTAGATGAAACTATGTTAGAATTAATCGACTTAGAACATAGTTTGGAAGCAGTATAAATTTATGGAATCAATTGTTTGAAGGGTTTTCGTGCTTCATTTTCTAACACTGTGACAATGAAAGCATCAGGAAACCCTTTTTTTCTTACAGTTGAAAGAATTTTTTGAGCTTCATTTTTTGCATATGTTTTTCCCACTAAAACCTGATATTTATATTGATTTTTGGATTCTTGATCATAAAAAAGATATACCGGATAATCTAAATTTTTGAATTGTGGCTTATTGAGATTTACTTCTTCAATACTTGACATTATTTGGATGCGGTAAAACTGTAAACTTTTCAAAGAATCTTTCTTTTTTGTAGAATCAGGTGTTGTTTGTTTTACTATTACTTCCTCTTTTGGTTTTGAAGTGACTTTTTGTGGTATATCAAATTTTCTTACGAAAGCATCTTTGAATCCTTTTTTCTTAATCGTTTTGAGTAATTGATCTGCAACTTTCTTCTCATATTCTCTTCCCACAAGTAAAGCATACTTATTCCCTTCTTTTAAAGGATCTACTTTCATCTTTAAATTTCTTACTCTTTTAGATTTTAAGTCATTCGAAGGTTTGGTAGAAGTACTTATTTGTACTCTATAATAAGGATATCTATTGTCAGCTTTTGGTCTTGGTTTTTGATTTTCAAAATCTCTTATTGCTCTGAATAGAGCAGAGGCAATATATGTTTGCCCTTTTCCAGAATTAAGATAGGCTTCTTCCTTTGCATTACTCATGAATCCACATTCAATCAGAACACCAGGCATTTCAGTGTATTGTAATACTTGAAGGTTATGGCCTCTATCATTTCTATCTTTGATACCTCTACTTTTTCTTCCAGCTCTTATAAGTTCTTTATCAATCTTTTTAGCTAAAGTATAAGAAGTAGCAAATTTTTTACTTTGAATATGAACTTGAGTTCCGTGATAGCTTTTATTTGAGAGTGAATTACAATGTATACTAATGAAATAATCAGCTTTCACTTTATTTGCATAATCCACCCTTTCGTCAAGGGTTAAAGTACGATCTGTTCGTCTAGTGTATTTAACTTTTACGTTTTTGACCCTTTCTTCTAAATATCCACCAATTCTAAAAGCAATATCTAAATTAAGATCAGCCTCATGTTTAAAGTAGCTTTTACTTTTTGGTTTACCTACATCTGTTCCTCCATGTCCTGGATCAAGGACAATAACAACTTCTCTTTCAAATGAATATTGTTTGAAGTTCTCATCTTGACCGTAAATTGAAATTGTACAGACAAAAAAAGTAATGATAAAGTTTAAAAAGTGATATTTATTAAATGAAGTTACCATATAGTATAGGCCAGAAATTTATGACTTAATATACAAAATTACAGAGTTTGCCCTAGTATTTACAAGTATTCTTATTTAGATCTTTTAATTATTATGCGAATTCATTCAAATTAACGACCTTTAGAGCTGAATTTGAAAGAACTTACAACAGATGTCAGAGAATAACGAACAGCAGGAAATGTCATTCTTAGATCATTTAGAAGAACTAAGATGGCATGTGTTGAGAGGCGTAGGCTCAATTTTTATTTTTTCGGTAATCGCTTTTGTGGCGAAATCTTTTGTCTTTAATGTAATTATATTAGGACCATCAAGGTTAGACTTTCCAACATATCAGTGGCTATGTGATTTGTCAAATTATATGAATACTGATGCTTTATGTATAGAAAGTTTACCATTTACAATACAAAGTAGAACGATGACAGGACAATTTGCAATGCATATCATGTCCTCTATTGTAATCGGTTTAATTTTAGCTTTTCCTTATACTTTCTGGGAAATTTGGAGATTCGTAAAGCCTGGCTTATATCAGAATGAACAAAGTGCAACTACTGGGGCAACTTTTTTTGTGAGTTTATTATTTATCACTGGAGTTCTTTTTGGATACTATATTGTATCACCTCTAGCCATCAATTTCTTATCTAACTATCAAATTGATGAAAGTGTACTTAATGAATTTGATATATCATCATATATTTCCACTCTTTCTATGATCGTATTATCAGGTGGGGTTATGTTTCAATTACCGATGGTAGTATTCTTCTTATCAAAATCAGATATGGTTACTCCAGAAGTAATGAGAGAATACAGAAAACATGCTATTGTGGTGATATTAATTATATCAGCAATTATTACTCCTCCAGATCCAATTACACAAATATTAATTGCTGGACCAATTATCTTCTTATATGAAGTAAGTATATATATTGCGGCAAGTGTATTGAAAGGAAAAGAAAAAAAGGCAAAAAAAGAGCTAAGAAAAATTTAGCTAATTAGATAAAAAAATAAACTGAACTTTAAGAAATTGGAGTTCAGTTTTTTTATGTCTTAAGTTATAAATCTGTTCTTTCAGAAATAGAACGACCTAATGTGAGTTCATCAGCAAATTCTAAGGCACCACCAACAGGAATACCTCTAGCAATATTTGTAACTTTCAACATTGGCATATTATCCAATTGTTGTCTGATAAAAAATGCTGTTGTATCACCATCTAAACTTGCATTTAAAGCAAAGATGATCTCATTTATATCTTCAGAATGTACTCTTTCTATCAAATGTTCAATAGTTAAATCCATTGGTGTAACACCTTGTAATGGAGAAATTACGCCATTCAAGACATGGTATATACCATTATAAGCACCTGTAGATTCAATAGCCAAAACATCAGACATATTTTCTACGATGCAAAGTGTGTGAATATCTCTTTTTGGATTAGTACATATCGAACATAATTCTTCATCAGAAATATTATGACATTTCTTACAGAATTTTACATTTAACTTCAAAGAAGCGATAGCTGTAGCTAAATCTTTTGCAAATAATTCATCCTCTTTAAGAATATATAAAGCCATTCTTAAAGCAGTTTTTTTACCAATTCCCGGTAATTTTGAGATTTCCTCAACTGCATTTTCTAAGGATTTTGAAGGAAGATTAGTCACTACAACAAAATTAAGTTTGTATTATAAAATTTCACATGATATGCCTCTGTCACTTAAAGCAGTACGCATAGGTGTTAACTCATCGAATGTCCCATTTTTAACGGCACATTTACCATTATAATGAATAATCCATGTACATTGTTCTGCTTGATGAGAAGTATGATTACAGACTTGAATCAAAGCATCAATTACAGTATCAAATGTGTTAACATCATCGTTGAAAACGACTAATTCTCGATTGAGTTCAGAATCTACAAGGGTTTCTTCTAATTCTTGAACATCAGTATCACTTTGTTTTGAAAACTTAATCATAAGAAAGTATAAAGATTTGATACACAAAAATAATAATCCTGTCTTTAATTAACTAATAGGTTTCATAATAACATTCGTTCTTTCAATTTAGTTTACGTAATTAGTGCAAATACTACTGATTTTAATACAAAAATGAGAAAAACAATCCTAATAACTGGCGGAAATGGCCTTCTAGGTCAGTACCTTACTAAATGTTTAATAAAACATAATGATTTCAATATCATCATTACAAGTAGAGGAGAAGATAGATTAAAAGAAGTTGGTTATCAGTATTTTAATATGGATCTAACGAAGGAAGATGATGTGATTAAAGTATTGAGTAAAGTAAAACCTGAAATTATAGTTCATTGTGCTGCTATTTCTAGAGTAGAACTGTGTGAAGACAATCATGAAGAAGCTATTAAGCAAAATGTAAGAACAACAAAAAGGTTATTGTCCATTGGGAAAAAAAATAACTTAGAACATTTCATTTATTTATCAACAGATTTTGTATTTGATGGTGAGAAAGGACTATATGAAGAAAATGATGAAAGAAACCCATTAAATTTTTACGGGAAAACAAAAATGATGTCAGAAGATATTATTTTAAAAGAAGAAATAATTAAAACATCTATTGTACGTACTTGTTTGGTTTATGGGCAAGTGAAAGATATGAGTCGAAGTAATATTATGTTATGGGTACATGAGAAGCTTTCTAAAAATGAACCAATAAAAGTTGTCAATGATCAATTTAGAACCCCTACATATGCCGGAGACTTAGCTGAAGGTTGTTATTTAATAGCCAAATTAGGAGCAAAAGGAATTTTTCATATCTCAGGAAGAGATTACTTAACACCTTACCAAATAGCTGTTAAAGTTGCTAATTATTTAAAACTCGATAAAGTTAACATAACTCCTGTGGATGCTTCCACGTTCAAAGAACATGGTAAAAGACCACTTAAAACCGGATTTACGAATAAAAAAGCCTATGATTCCTTAAAATATCAACCAATTTCTTTTGATGAAGGGCTAGGTATCGTCTTAGATATTTTACCTAAAAAGTGACTATTTATTTAAAAGATTTTGGCTAAAAAATTTATAAATTAATACAAAACCGTATATTTGCTTAGATATAAGCTTCTAAACCTAAAGTTTTTACACTCAATTTGGTAATAATTGCTCTCTTAAATCATTAACTTAATTGTTTGGCATAAAACGTGTACTAACTTTTAACAGGTTAAAAGGTTTTTAACATCTCGAAATTGAAATAATAACTCTGACTGAGTCCATAAATAATTTTTTAAGAATGAAATTAAAAAATTCAATAAAAACTATTTTATTTCTGATGCTTGTTTCTTTTGCGTTTTCAGAAGCGTCTGCACAAGGTATTAGAGATAGAGCAAGATTTACTGCAAAAAAGAAATATTGGAGTGTAGGTGGTATGGCTACTACTGCTAACTTTTGGGGGGATTTATCTCCTTCACCAAGTAAAGCAAGTATTGATTGGTCCAATACTAGATTTCAATTTGGTGGTTATGTTCAAAAAAGATTACACCCAAGAATTAGTGCAAGAGTATCTTTAAATAATAACTTGTTAGCAGGTAGTGATAAAGATGCAGAAAGAAATGCCGATAGAGGATTAGAATTTAATACATATGCTTTTCAATTGAATGGTATGGCAATTATTGACCTTTTCCAAAACTCGGGGGTTTTTTATAGAAGACCAAAAGTGCCGATTCCATATGTTGGTTTAGGAATTGGTATGTTGTTTTCAAATGCTAAAGTATCTCAAAATTCTGATCCTGGATATGCAGGAACTCAGATAGGTGAAGACTATATTGAAAATTCTACTACTTGGGTTGTTCCTGTTGCTGCAGGTGTAAGATATAAATTGACTACTCATTTAGATATTGCTATTGAAGTAACGGCGAATTATACAGGCTCTGATAGAGTCGATGGTATTGATAACTCAGTAAATTCAAGCCCTTTGAACGAATTAAATGATGCGTTCTTAACAATGGGATTCCATATTAACTATATCTTAGGTGGAGCAATCAAAATGCCTAAGTTCCGTTAAGAAAAAATATATTATATTTGAAGTCCGTCAGGTCACTGTACGGACTTTTTTTTTACCTAAACTTATTCGATTCTTTTTAAACTTAATAGTATGTTATGAATAAGGGAATTAAATTATTATCAACAACTGTATTATTTTTATTCTTATCGATTCTATCCATTCAACAGTCTAATGCACAATATTGGATTCTTGGTGGAAGTGTAGGGACATCTTTTTATACAGGGGATGTATCACCTTTACCAGCCTTTTCTGATTTTAGGGTAGGAGGTAAACTATTTGCTAAATATAAAATCAAAAATCATTTTCTTTGGAGAACTTCTTTGGAAGGAGCCTGGTATACAGGACATGATAGCAATTTTAATAAGCCATTTCATCAAGACAGAGATGCAAGTTTTGAAAATGTAATGGTAAATATTGCCACTGGATTTGAGTATAATTTCTTGCAGTTTAGAGAACATAAAAGAAAGCAAGATAAATTTACACCTTATTTCTTTATGCAATTAGGTTTTGGAGCTTTTCCAATTCTAGAAACTACAACTTCTACAGCAAAGAGTGTATATTATGCAGTTACACTTCCTCTAGGATTAGGTTTTAAGCAAAGAATAGGAACGAATCTTGATTTTGGAATGGAATTTAGTATTACGAAACCTTTATGGAATGATAATACAGATTCAATATACCGAGGGGATACTAATGCGCCTGTACAAGAACAAACAGTTTACCCTTCATGGAGAGATAACTATTACTTCTTAGGTTTTACATTGAGTTATCATATATTTAATATTAATTGTCCTCAGTACCATAGAAGAAGATAAAAGAAAAAGGCTGCTTAGAAAATGAATTCTAAACAGCCTTTTTTAATATATTTTTGTCAGTATCGATTAATCATCTCCACCACCAAAGAACCATCCAATACTCACAATCCATTGTGTTGATTTAATTGATGGTAATCCAGTTTGTCCTGAAAGAAAGTCTGAACCTGATTCATATTTAATATCAGCAGTTAACCTTTTAATATCAGCACCGATACCTGCTTGCCAACCCCAAGTAAAACCATCCAAATCACTAATGTTATCGCTTGATAAATTAGCTTGAGCTACAGCACCACCAAATGCACGAGCATTGATACCTAGAAGACCTATTTTAAATCCAGCTAAAATAGGAACATCAAAGCGATTGATGTGGCTAGCATCTCCATCAACTTTACCTCCAACTCTAGAGTATAAAGCTTCAACTTGTGCATAAATAGGTAATACTGGTACGTTAGTTCTAAACATACCACCAACATGCCAAGAAGCAATATTTTCAGTATCAGCTTGAAGGTCTCCTTCAAACTTAGAAGCACCAACACCACCTTTAACACCAAAACTGATTAATCCTGATTGTGCTTGAGATGTGAATCCGATTAGTAATAGACCAACTATTAGTGTTAGAATTTTTTTCATAATTAAAAAATGAAAGAGTGATAATTTAAATTTGTGTATACAGTTTAGACAATTAAAAATAAATGATTGTCAATAAAATTGATAAAATAGGAACTTAAATCGCTAAACATTGATTGTGTTTAAGTATCCATTTATCTTGCGATGCTTTAAGAACAAAAATTTAACCAATCAGAAAAATGCGTCGAAATCAACTTATTTTATTTACTCTGATCACTGTATTTATTTCATCTATAAGTATTGAAAATGTATTTGCTTGGGGACAAACTGGCCATAGAGCAGTGGCTCAGGTTGCACAAAATCATTTATCAAAAAAAGCAAAAAAAGAGCTAGAGATGATTTTAGGAGATTCATCTTACCTTCCTATGGTAGCCACTTGGATGGATGATATAAAATCAGATAAGAAATATAGTTTCATGTATTCATGGCATTATATTAATATTGATGAGGGAGAAACTTTTGAAACTATCCAAAGAAACCCTAAAGGTGATATTATCAAGGCCATTGATGATATGACTGCTATTTTGGAAGATGATTCTTCTTCGAAAAGGAAAAAAGCAATGGCAATCAAAGTTCTAACTCACCTTTTAGGAGATTTACATCAACCATTTCATATAGGTCATAAATCTGATTTAGGAGGTAATAAAGTTAAAGTAACTTGGTTTGGAGAACCTTCAAATATTCATAGAGTTTGGGATTCACAAATGATCGATTCAAAACAATTATCTTATAGTGAAATTGCCTTATATGTTGATCATTCGACACCACAAGAGGTAGAACTTTTGCAAAGTGCATCAACTGTTGATATGATGAATGAATCTTTTGTATTAGCGACCAAGTATTATAATGACATTGGAGATGGTAAACTTGGATACAGGTATATGTATGATAATTACGGTACTTTAGAAAGAAGAATTAAAGAAGCGGGAATACGCTTAGCAGGAATTCTTAATAAAGTTCTTGGATAAACATAAAATAGAAGGTACATTTTCAAAAGAATATGTACCTTTTTTCATTAACCCTTTTATGGAAAAGCAACAAACAAAGACTTTCTATACATTAAACTTTTGGTTATTGTGTATTAGTTCTTTCTTATTTTTTACCAGTTTCAATATGATAATTCCTGAACTTCCAGATTATTTAACTTCTTTGGGAGGTGAAGATTATAAGGGATATATCATTTTTTTATTTACAGTGACAGCTGGATTATCAAGACCTTTTAGTGGAAAACTAACAGATCGTGTTGGTAGAGTTCCAGTGATGATTGTAGGTGTTGTTGTGAGTTGTATTTGTACAATATTATATCCTTTTATTGGGACAGTCTTTGGTTTTCTTGTATTACGTTTTTTTCATGGCTTTTCTACAGGTTTTAAACCAACAGGTACTTCAGCCTATTTAGCTGATATTGTTCCATTAGACAAAAGAGGGGAGGCATTAGGTGTTTTAGGTTTTTGTTCGAGTACAGGTATTGGATTAGGTCCTTACATTGGAAGTTGGTTGACTCAGCAAACTGATATTGAAACCATGTTCTATTTTGCATCTTTTGTTTCTTTATTATCAATTTTAATTTTATTTCGGTTAAAAGAAACGCTACAAAATCCAGAAAAACTAAGTTGGGAACATTTTAGAATTCGTCGAAATGAAATTATAGATAGGAATGCATTATCACCTTCATTAGTGATGTTATTATGTACGACTTCCTATGGAGTGATTTTAACATTGATTCCTGATTTAAGTAAGTCATTAGGAATGGAGAATAAAGGGACATTTTTTCTATTATTTACAGGTGCTTCTGTTTTTGTAAGAGTTTTTGCTGGAAAATTATCCGACAAATATGGCAGATTACCCATATTAAAAATATCTACTATTCTTTTGGTAATTGCTTTGTTTTGGATTGGAATAGCTTCTACGGTCTATTCATTTTATGGAGCAGCCATATTATTAGGGTTAGCGATTGGAACAAATTCACCAACATTATATGCATGGACGATTGACAGAAGTGATCCTATTCATAGAGGTAGAGCAATTGCAACAATGTATATCGCTCTAGAAATTGGAATAGGTACAGGTGCACTTGCAAGTGGTTTTATTTATGATAATAAGATAGAACAAATTGGTTGGCCATTTATCATTTCAAGTTTATGCTGTCTATTGGCTTTCCTATATATTACATTTGCACGATTAAGAGAGAAAACAACATAAAATGAAATTTGAATATTTATTTTCAGATTGCGATGGCGTGATCATAGATAGTGAAATTATAGCTGCTAGAGTAATGGTTAAATACATAGCTTCCTATGGAGTACCTATTAGTCTTGAAGAATATTTGGAAAATTATTCGGGTCAAACTTTTAGTGGAATAATGACAAAGTTGTCTAAAGAATATAATTTTATTTTACCCGAAGATTATGTGAATGATATCACTAACAAGTACAAAGAGGCTGCTAAAAAAGAGGAAAAAGCAATCAAAGGAACTAAAGAAGCCTATGAATTGATTAAATTACCTAAGGCTATTATATCAAATAGCTATAAGGAGCAGATAAATCATGCCGTAGATTTTACTGGATTAAGAGGCGAATTTGAAGATAGAGTGTATTCTGGTGTAGAAAGTGTTGAGAATCCTAAACCAGCGCCTGATGTTTATTTATTTGCTGCTAAAGACTTAGGGGTTGATCCCAAAAAAGTAATTGTTATTGAAGATAGTGTTAGTGGAGCGAAAGCTGGATTAGCAGCCGGAATGCAAGTAATTGGTTTTACGGGAGCATCTCATTTAAATGAAAATCATCAACATACCTTGAAATCACTAGGTGTAAAAAATGTGATTCAAGATATGTCTGATTTACCTGCATTGATTGATAAGTTAAATGCAGAAGATTGAGAAATACTAATCAACATGAATTTTTGAGTTAAGGGGTTCTAAATGTCTTATATCATTGGCTTGTATAATTCGGAAAAGTCCATTTTGATAGACCATATGATATAAAGCGAGGTTGGAATGTTCGTATTGGTCCATTTTACTTAATGGTTCATTCATAAGGTGTGAAACTAATATTTTCATTGCTCTACCGTGTGTACAGATTAAAATATTTTTTTCATTCTTTCTTGACAGAATTTGTTTAAGTGCTTTTTCCTGACGTTTTAATACATCATTTGGAGACTCTGCATCTTCTAATTTGTAGTTGTAATTACCATTTTGCCATTCAAAAAGCAATTTCATATGGTTTTTATCATCTTGTTCTGTCAATTTTCTACCTTCCTTTTCTCCCCAACTAATCTCGTTGAAACCTTGGAAAGCTTCTGAAGGAATACCTTTAGAAGTAAAAGGAAGTACAGTTTGATGTGTTCTTTTTAATGAAGAAGTATAAATCTTATCAAAGGCAATGTGGTTATATTTTTTGAAAAATGCTTCTGCTTGAAGAGTTCCTAATTCATTTAAATTAGAATCAATACTGCTACCCTGTACGTAGCCTTTTTTATTAAAATCAGTCTCTCCATGCCTGATTATATAAATGTGTTTTGGAGCCATAACTAAATTTAGATTTTTCTAATAAAATCATCTGATTAATGATTTAATGGTGAAACATATCTTAAATTGACTTCTGTAAGAGAAGTGCATCTATCTATTTTACGTAAAAAATGTTTGTTAAGTATAAAATTAAAATAAAACGTATGTATGTTTAACAGTAAATTTACAATAAAAAACCTTAATAACTTGAGGAACAATATGCTTGGGCATTTAGATATAGAATTTATCCAAGTAGAAAATGGATTAATTAGTGCAAAAATGCCTGTAGATGAGCGTACAAAACAACCTATGGGATTATTGCATGGAGGTGCCTCTATGGTGCTTGCTGAAACATTAGGAAGTGTTGGTGCATTGACCCATATTGACGATACAGAATTTGTACCAGTTGGTCAAGAAATTAATGCTAATCATATAAAAAGTGCAAGAAATGGTCACGTTATAGGCATTGCTAAACCAATTCACTTAGGAAGAAATTCTCATGTTTGGGAGATAAGAATTGAAGATGAACAAGGTGATTTGATCTGTATATCAAGAATGACAGTTGCTATTTTAAGAAAAAAGAAAAAATAGTTCCTTGCGTATTATCGCGCAGATGTAATATTTTATTTAAAAAAAAATGCAAAATTTGAACTTAAGTCAATGAATTTAGGTTCTAATCTGAATTACATAAATCGTTTTTTATAATTAATTGAAGAAGTAGAAGTATGGGGAATACTAAAATATGGGTTGTAATACTTTTTTTATTTATATCACTTGGTATATATAGTATTCAAGCAGGGTGGTTTAGTGAAATTGAAATTAAGGAAAGAGAAAATGCTGGATGGGTACTTACTGGTGTTGAGTATGAAGGGAAATTAAACAGTAAAGAATTTTCAGCCTTGTATGATTCGATTTCTAGAGAGATTGAAAAAGGGAACTTAAAGGGTGAACTTGCTGCTTTATTTTTTGAAAATCCAAATACAGATAAACGTATCAAAGCAGTTGTTGGGGCCTTATATAAAGACAAACAAGAAGGAAATTATTATTCTTTTACTCAAAAGGCATATCATGAATATTATTCTGAAATAACTTTAGGAGAATTGTTTACTCCAAATCCTGAAAATGTAATTGATATGATTTCTGAAAGTGCGGCAAAAGACAATTCTACAGCAGAAAAATTGTATCTTGAATCTTATCCTTCAAAAACTCAAGTTGTTCAATCTGTGATCCTGCATTAAAATAAGCAATCTAGAAAAGTGAAAGCAAAAATTTATTCAAATAGAGTTACTTTAAAAGTCCTTGTGATTGTAGCTGGTTTGATCATCGGACTGACTTCCTTGATTTATACTGAATTATTAGTAGATGAATTAAGGAAAAGAGAATATGATCAAATTGACTTTTTTGCAAAGGTTCAGGCAAAGTTAGCAGCAATGAGTAGTGAAGATAATGCTGATGTTACTTTTCTATTGATGGAAGTGATTAAAGGGAATGATTTAATACCCGTCATCTTGGCTGATGAGAATGGAGTACCGATAAGTTCAAAAAATATTGATATTCCTAAAAGGATATCTGTTAAAGAGAGAGTAGCTTTTCTTCGTAAGAAGATTGAAAAAATGAAAAAAGATTATGAACCAATTCGGATTGATTTTACGAATGGAGAAATTCAGTATATCTATTATGCAGATTCACATTTAGTCAGTAACCTTCGTTTTGCTCCCATTATTCAATTATCAGTATTGGGAATATTAGCGATAACTGCTTATCTCGTTTTTTCAACATCAAGAAGAGCCGAACAAAATCAAGTTTGGGCAGGGTTAGCCAAAGAAACGGCTCACCAATTAGGAACACCAATTTCTTCATTAGTAGCATGGATTGAATATTTTAAAACGGATGAAGATTTTGATCAATCCATCATTGAAGAGTTACAAAAGGATGTGACTAGGTTAGAGATGATTACTCAGCGATTTTCTAATATTGGATCTGAGCCAGTTCTTAAGCCTGTAAATTTAGAATCCTCAGTTCGAGGTGCCTTGGAATATATGTCAAAGCGGATCTCAAAAAAGGTAGCCATCAATATTCATTATGAGATCGATAGTCCAGTAGAAGTAAATGTAAGTTTACCTCTATTTGAGTGGGTTATTGAAAACTTAAGTAGAAATGCTGTAGATGCGATGAATGGTGTTGGACAATTAGATGTTTTTGTTCATTTAACCCAACATAAAACAGCTGTAGAAATTGATGTTAAAGATACTGGGAAAGGTATTTCTAAAAATAAATTAAGTAGTGTTTTTAATCCTGGCTACACTACAAAAAAGAGAGGATGGGGTTTAGGACTTACATTAGTTAAGAGGATAATAGAAGAATACCATGGTGGTAAAATATATATCTTGGAATCAACTCCAGGTGTAGGTACAACTTTCAGAATTACTATGCCTATTGTGATTTAAGAATGTAAGAAATAGGTCTGTTAATAAAGAATTATGAGTTGTGAATTTCTCATTAATTTAAGACATTTGTCTTGGGTCGGTCACATATTGGATTTTTCAACGTGAATTAATATAAGGCGTACCGATTTTTGAAGAGCAGGCCTCAACTTTACTTCGGTAAAGTCTTTCTTCGGAAAGTTAACAGTGGAAGGTCGACATTTAAAGGGAAGCCTAATCTTGTTATAAAAGGAAGAATTCCAACCGGCCCTTTTTTAAATTAAGCGATGCATTGCATGGCTTTTTTTATTGTTTAAGATTTAATTTACGCTTGTTAACGGGGTGAGAAAGCTTTCTAATCAATTTTTTCCTTTTCAAGTTCAATTATATCGTTGAACAATTAATTCTATTGATTACTTTTGTGTCCGTGAAACCAAAATATTTAACAGAAGAAGCTATTAATGCATTTATTGAAAGTGCATTGATCGAAGATATTGGAGATGGAGATCATTCCACGCTTTCGGCTGTCCCTGAAGATGCAGTTGAATCAGCACAAATGATTTTTAAGGATAATGGCGTTATTGCAGGTATTGAAATCTCAAAACGTATTTTTCTACACCTCGATCCAGAAATGGAGATTGAAACTTTAGTTCAAGAGGGAGACCTATTGAAAAAAGGTGACATTGTAATGAAGATTAAAGGTAAGGCTCAGGCTATTTTAATGGGTGAGCGTCTTGCTTTGAATTGTGCTCAGCGTATGAGTGGTATTGCTACACATACCCACAGAGTCGTAAATCTTATCAAAGAAACCTCTACAAAAATTTTAGATACTAGAAAGACCACACCTAATTTCAGGTTAATGGAAAAATGGGCAGTCTTTATTGGAGGAGGCCAAAATCACCGTTTTGGCTTGTATGATATGGTGATGTTAAAAGATAATCATATTGATTATGCCGGTAGTATCGGAAAAGCCGTAGAAAATACGAAGCAATATCTAAAAGATAATAACAAGACACTAAGAATCGAAGTCGAAACGAGAAACTTAGATGAAGTACGTCAAGCTATTGAGGCAGATGTAGATGTTATTATGTTGGATAATATGGATATTCCTACGATGAAAGAAGCAATAACTTTGATTGATGGAAAATGTGATTCTGAAGCTTCGGGTGGAATCACTGAGGGTAATGTTGCTGCAATTGCTTCAACAGGTATTGATTTTATTTCATTAGGAGCATTAACTCACTCAAGTTTAAGTAAAGATATCAGCTTAAAAGCTGTCAAATAATATTAATTATGACAATCAAGACGAAAAAATATCAACTAGATTCAAATACCTATGTAAAATTAGGGTTAATCGGTGTAATGAAAGAACTGTGGTGGTTCTGGTTACTTCCAGGTGCCATGACTGTAATTGGTGCTTTATGGGAGCCAGGTCGTTGGTGGTTAATCGGTGTTGCAATTTTCCTTTCAATTTTATACGTATTATTCTGGTGGGCTCAATTTATGGGAGCAACTCAAATGGAACAAAGTAAAATGTTCTTTGAGAAAATGTCTTATGAGATTGATAGCCGTTTCATCATGATGAAAAAGAATGCGAAAGAAGGCATGCCTTTGAAATGGGAAATGGTTAAGAGCGTAAAAGTTACTGATGAAGCATTTATTTTAATGCTTGGAAATGATAATATCGAAGCGAATAAAATTCAACGTTTCTTTGCTAAACGTTTAGGAATGCCTTTATATTTACCTTTTTCTATTTTCCCAACAGAAGTAGCGAAAGGATTTATGTTCAAATTACTTGAGCGTAAAGGTTTAATTGAAAGCACGTCAGCTGCTGAATAATTATTATTCCTTACAAAATATTGAGACCTCATAGTCATGTCTATGGGGTCTTTTTTTCTCTTAACCAATAAAAAAACTTCAGTAAAACTTGATAATGATTCACATCAAAAAAGACTGTATTTTCTTCATCTAGTAATTTTGATAATGTAAAAACTTTCTTGGGAGTAATAATTTTATCTTTAATGCCAACAATCAAAAATAAATTAGTTTGATTTTTCTGAACAACTGTGAATAACTTTTTGTTTTTAAATTGAGCTTTGTGTAATGCAATCCAAGTGTTGGCAACTTTTTCACTATTTGTTGAAGATTTTAAACTCTTTATTGCAAAGTCATATTGATTCTTTGAGATGAGCTTAAATTTTAAAAACATATCAACAGTTTTGTGAATAAGTTTTTGTTGCCGCATCACAAATTTAAAGATTGGACGCACAACTTTGTGAGTAACTACAGGAAATAAAGGATTGCTATCTACACCATCAGGTGCTATAAGGTAAATATCTGTGAATAACTGTGGAGCATGTTGGTAAATATAAACAGCTAAACGTGCTCCAATTGAGTAGCCAATTAAATTTATTTCTGTAAATTGTTTTGTTTTAATATAAGCATTAATCTCATTAAGAATAGTGTTTATGTCTGTATTGAGTTTTGGATTTTTACTGTTATGAAAAGGTAAATCAATAGATAGAAATTCATAATCTTTCATCATTGATGCTAATGATTTGAAGACTTCAGCATTTTGTCCAAAACCATGAAAACATATAAATAGTTTATCATTAGAATTATAATGATGAAATTGTGGATTTATGGAAGGTTGATTTGTCAATAAATTAAAACAATTTTAACAGTGATATGTTATTGGAGTACTAATTTAGAATTGAAAGGTAATATATGAGTACTTATACGATAAAAGATTTAGAATACTTAACTGGAATAAAAGCCCATACCATAAGAATTTGGGAACAAAGATATAAAATCATTGTACCAATCAGATCTGAAACGAATATACGTTATTATTCTGACGATGATTTAAAATTGATGCTCAATGTTTCTTTATTGAATTCTCATGGCATAAAAATTTCCAAAATAGCTAAACTTTCTAAAGATGAAATAAAAGATGAAGTAATGAAGGTTTTAGAATCTGATGAAACTTACAATGATCAGATTACTCAACTAACATCATCTATGCTTCATTATGATGAAGAACAATTTGAGAAAATTATCTCAACATCCATACTTAAGCATGGTTTTGAAGATAGTATGGTGAATATCATTTTGCCATTTTTGTCAAAAGTCGGTGTAATGTGGCAGATAGGTGCTATTTCTCCTGCACAAGAGCATTTTATGTCTCATTTAGTCAGACAAAAAATTATTGTTGCATTAGATGCATTGGTTATCAAAAATGATCCATCTAAACCTAAATTCACATTATTTCTTCCTGAAGGAGAATTGCATGAGATAACACTCTTATTCGCAGCCTACATCATACGCTCAAGAGGTTTTAAGGTGATTTATTTGGGACAATCTCTACCGCTTAATGAATTGATTGAAGTATATAAATATTCACCTAGTGAATACATGTTGACTGTAACAACATCATTATTAAAAATAGGAGATTTACAACAATACATTCACGAGCTAGGAAAAGCTTTTCCTGAAGCTAAAGTTTTACTTACGGGTAGACAAGTAATAGGTAAAGATTATAAAATGGAAGAAAATACTGATGTGATTCCTAGTTTACCAGGATTCATTGGTTTAATTGAAGACTTAAAAAAAGAATATTCATTGAGTAATACTAATGCTTGATGCATAACATACACCACCAATGGGTGGATTAAACTTTTTTACCTTTATTGTGACTTCAAGGGCTCTTTTGGGCCATTTTGTATAGATTCTATTGACAATTTTTTGACCTAAATGTTCTAGTAATTTACAAGAAACACTCATTTCGTCTTTCACTATATCATACAAATCCATATAGTTTATTGTGCCTTCAAGTTGGTCCTCTTCGGCTGCTTCATCAAAATTTGTATCGACCAAAAGATCTATTCCATACTTGTTACCTATTTTTTGTTCCTCTTTGAAAAATCCATGATAGGCAAAGAATTCAAGTCCTTCTAATGCAATTGTATGTTTCATTATTAATCTAAATTCAGGTCTTCAAAAAAGTTAGTATCTAATGAATTGTCAACAGAGACCTTTTCCTGAAAGTTTTTATTATGTTCTTTTTGCACTTTGATTACTTCTTGATCATTATAAGCTAATTTCTTGATAGCCTTAAGTCTACGTGCTTCTCCAAGTGTTTTTTCTGCCATTTCACTCATGGCTTCAAGAAGTTTGTCAGAGTAATTGTCAATTGCTTGATAATCTCTTTTAATCATTTTCGTTTTCTTACGAAGCTGATCCATTTCATGCTGATATCTTTTTTGCACTTCTTCCATGGCTTTCTGTGCTCTTTCTTCAGCTTCTTGAACGATTAATTTGGCTCTTTCTTTAGCAGTTTCTAACATCGCATCAGTTTGAGCTTTAGTATCTTCTAGTGCTTTTTTTCGAGCATTTTCAGCATTATTGATACTTTCAATCATTTTATTTTCTAATTCTTCAAACTTTCGAATCCTTTTCTTACTGTCTTCAAGTTGAAAAATTACAGCTTCATTTTGTTCTTGGAGCTTCTCCATTTCTTTTGCTACAGTATGTAATACACGACTAACTTCTTTAGTGTCATATCCTCCAAAAATCTTCTTCTTAATATTGCTATTGATGATGTCGTTCGGTTCCATACTCATAATGATAGTTTGATTCTACTTGTAACAAAAAAATTATGTATTTGTAAATTAGTCTTCATCAAGACATTTTTCCAAATTTTTCTCAATATCTTCCCAATATAATTCATCAGATGGAGGGACAGGTATAGGTTCTTCACCAGTTTGCACACGCCAATAATTAGAATTATAGAGACATTTTTTTTGATATTCAGACAACTGATTATACTTAGCAAAATTGTTTCCTTTTCCCTTTTCTGCTAATAATTTATTATAAATTTCTTTACTTTTCATTGTTAAAATCCACTGTTTTTGAACGTTAATTCTTCATATCCTACTTCAAAAATTCCTTCTTCAATCCAGAATCCAATTGCTTTTTCGGCTTCAATAAAAAGATAAATAACTTCACCTTCAAATTGTTGATCTTCATCTTTATAATTGAACCGAATATGGAAATAATTTTCGAATAAAAAACCAACTCCACTTTGCGATTGATTACTAAATCCTAAGTTCCATTCTGTTTTATAGTGTTCTCTTTGAGTGGGTGTAATACTAAAATGTCCATTATATTTACTTTCATCAGACCATGTGTTATGACCTGATACAGAGAAATTTCCTTTTAAAGATTTAATTATTTCTTTTTTCTCAGGTACATCAATGGGTGAATGTAAAGAAGTATAAGCATTATATAAATTATAAAACCTTTCCTTCACATTATCAGGAGTTGTAGGAGTGTCCCAGTATGTGATTGTTGAATTTTTCGAGAACCTATTTTTTATCCAATTTAGAATTTTCATTCTTATTTTGACCAATATTATACGTAAATCCTAGAAACAGACTTAGTGTATTTTCATTAATTCGCATCGATTCAGAACGATGACCTTGCAAAACTATACGATCTGCAGCAGAAAACTCTACTGGTTCAGTAAAATTAGCAACTTGAGGTAAATTTTCACTTTTAGCAAAAGAATACTGCAAACCAGCAATGATGTCAGTACTGAAAATTTTAAATTGTGCTCCTCCTGTAAAATGATATTGATCTAATGAAAAGGTAGTGATTTCAGAAGGGAATCGATTATCATAGCCTCCATCATATTTATTGTAAGAAAAATCGGTTCTAAATCCTGTAATAATTTCAATATTTTCATCCACTCTACCTCTCCATCCTACAGCAATATTTGTAACTGCATTATGATTGGTTTTATAATCTAGCCAATTTTCTGAATTAACTTGGAGAAGGTCATTTGTTACCAATGCATATGGAGGGGCATCTGTAATTAAATTATATTGATGAATGGGGGCAAAATATTCAGCGGTAAAATAGATAGATGATTTATCTCTATAATAGGTAGCTCCAAATGCTATACTAAGAGGATCTTTAAAACGAGTTTCTAATTCTTCTTGTTGCTCTGAAATAAGCATATTTGGTAATGCATCATTATTTTGATCATTTACATTTTGCATTTCAATTTCTCTATAAATCTTAGAAGTTCCTGCATAAGCAATCGTAGGTGTTGTAATTGTTAAACCTAGGTCTAGATTATTGATTTTATATTTTACACCAAGTTTAAATAATAGTCGAGAAGTATAACCTTGTACACTTTGAATATTTTTAAAGCTGGCTATATAAAAATCCTCAGGATCCATAGCAGCAGATTCATCAATATTGTAGGCATTCGCTTCGATATTATAATCGTATTTCATACTGACATAAGAGTGAAAACCACTAATCCCTAAACTAAAATTATCTGAAAGCTTTTTTGCTAAACCTATACCCAACCAATAATCTTCATAATTTAATCGATAGTAAAAATCACCAATGTATTCTTCTAATCCAGGAATAGCATCTATTAAATCTAGTTGAATAGCATTTCTACTTCTTAGTTCTGTACTTACTTGATCTCTTGTAAGACTTGCTAATTCTATACTTGTATTTTCCCATTTTTTCGGTCTTAATAAAAAGGCAACAAAACGAGGTTGTACTTTAAAGTCCCAATCTGAATAACTATTTCCACCACCTAAAGCATCACCATAGTTATAGATATACATACTGAAAATATTGGCTGAAATAGCAAATTTTTGATAATCAATATCGGCTATCTGCGAGGGGTTGTAAAAAATTGCAGCAATTCCACTGCCTCCACCGACAACAGCACCAGATAATAGATTTGCATCTGTATTAAAACTATTGCTCCAATATCGTCCAGATTGAGCAT
Organism: Flammeovirga sp. AWQ4_249; assembly: GCF_056161045.1. Taxonomy (NCBI): domain Bacteria; kingdom Pseudomonadati; phylum Bacteroidota; class Cytophagia; order Cytophagales; family Flammeovirgaceae; genus Flammeovirga; species Flammeovirga sp. AWQ4_249. The sequence goes on along the minus strand of NZ_JBSWYJ010000023.1, from coordinate 69,837 downwards.
TAATTGTTGTCTTGTAAGATGTAAACGTTAGGATAAAAAATAGAATAAAGAGAAATTTCCTTGTCATATAAGTTGTTCAATAATAAGTCTAGTTTGTAAGGAGAAAGACTAAAATGATATATTAAAATTAAGTATAAATGATGAATTAATTATTTTTTTAATAGCAAAAAGGTGAGTAACTTAATATAAACGCTTATAAATAGAAGAAAATAGCCTATTTATCAATTAGAACTCTCTATTCATCTAACTTAACTTAAAAATGAGTAAATCTAGGAGCTTATTCCAATTAAGCATCTTATTCTTTTCTCTTTTTATCTTTTCTAATGTCTATGGACAAACTGATTCTTTGGAAAATTCAGCTTCAGCAGACACTTTAGAAAATATAACCCCAAAAAAGAAAAGAGAATCGTACATTCTTCTTGGAATGACAACAACTATATCTACAACCTCAAAAGATGAAGCCTTTTCTCCTTTAGCCTATACTGGTTTTGGTTTAGGTGTAAGTGGTGGTTTTCTAACAAGAGGCGAAAAATTTGATTTTCTTATCGATGGAAGCTTCAATTTTGGGCTGATGAGAACAGATTTAGCAGGAAGTAGTGATGGAGGTGGAAATATTTTCTACTCTGTTCCCGTACACATGCATGGATTATGGAACATTTATTCAGCTTTTAAAAATACAGAAGGAGCATATTTCAAAGCAGGTTGGGCCATTGACTTTCAAGGTAATTATAGAGGAAACTTCTCATATACGAACTCTGCTTTAAATTTTGAATACATTACAGGAGTTGGTCCTGGAACTCAATTAGGTTGGGATGTTCACCTCAAAAAGACGGGTAAGTTTTTCAGAAAAAGAGATCGAGATTTGTCTTTTATGTGGACTTTTTCATTTCCAATCTTTGGGTCATATATGCGACCTAGTTATAATACTATTTCAAACTTTACAACAGGAGATAGTTTTATATCAGGTGAGGGAAAACAAAATTTTGCCTTTATAGGTGAGATCTACCAATTCGATTCTAGATTAGAGATGTTTTATCAATTACATAATACTAATGCTTTTAGACTTATGTATGAATGGAAATATTTTGCGGTAAATGAAGGTAGTAGTGGTACTACTCATGGTGCTTTTCATCAATTATCATTAGCCTTTATGTTTAATGTTTCAGGAACTAAATAATAAAACAATTATGTATAAGTTGATAAGAAATGTCTTGATAGTAATGATAGCAATTTCAACTTTAAGTTGTGAGAAGCTATTTATTGACCCAGATCCAAGTAAAAGCCATACCGAAACCTTTGAATATTTATGGAAACAAGTTGATGAACAATATTCTTATTTTGAATTAAAAAATATCAATTGGGACAGTGTATATCATGAGTATAGTCTATTAGTAGATGATGATATGGCACAACTTGACTTCTTTAATCTCATGTTCGATATGTTGGAAACACTAGAAGATGGACATGTTAATCTTTATTCCCCATTTAATGTTTCAAGATACCCAGATTTAGCAGTTCCTGATTCAAATTATGATACAAGGTTGGTTAGAGCAAATTACCTGAGTGATCATTATATCCAAACAGGACCATTTCAACATGATTTTGTCCATAAATATATTGATCAAAATCGCAATATAAAAGCTATTGATACCGTACATGTAAATGGTAATCCCAATGATGTAAAAGGTATTGCTTATGTTAGGTATAGTAGTTTCTCTAATATAGTAACAGATTATGATATAGATTTTGTTACTTCACAGTATGGGCATACTACCATAGGTATGATCATAGATGTAAGAAGTAATGGAGGAGGTTCACCATTAAATATATTCCAAATGTGTGAGCGTTTTCTACCTGCTGATGCTGGAACTACTACATTATATTATAGTAGAAATAAAACAGGTCCAGGAGAAGATGATTTTGATGATTGGATGCCTGCCAATATTTCACCCGATGGTTTGTATTATCCAGGAAAAATTGTGATTCTCACAGATAAAAGTTGTTATAGTGCTACTTCTTATTTTGCAACAGCTATGAAATCTGTTCAAAAACTTAGAGATGTAAAGATTATGGGTGTTCCTACAGGTGGAGGTTTAGGTGCTCCAAGAGGAGGACAATTACCAAATGGATGGTATTATAGAATGTCTGTAACACAAACAAGATCTGTTGATGGAGACTTAGATTTTGAGCTAGGAGTACCTCCAGATATTGTCGTCACTCAGCAACCAACTGATTATCAGAATAATATTGATACAATTTTAGAAGCTGCGGTAGATGAAATTAAAAATGGTCAATGGTAAGTTTTATACTTTTTGTTATACGGAAAAGATCTATTTTGTATAAATAAAAAATAAAAGTCATTTTTTTGTAACTTTTTGTATTGGGTTGCGTTACTATAATTGCGAATAATACTAAAGATAAGCTGTCAACGACAGAGGACGATTAATCCAATCACAAGAAAAGCGCATCATGTTTAAAGTATGTTGCGCTTTTTTGTTTTTAAACAGTTCTATGCCAAATAAAAAAAGCGATTTTACTGAAGTAAAACCGCTTTTAATTTATTTTTTAATTAAAACCTTAAACTAAGATTCTAACTGGATCTTCTAATAATCCTTTTAAAGTATGTAAGAATGCTGCACCAATTGCACCATCTACAGATCTGTGATCACAAGTAAGTGTAATCTTCATGATGTTACCTGGAACAATCTCACCGTTTTTCACAACAGGAACTTGCTTGATACCACCAACAGCTAAGATACATGAAGCAGGAGCATTGATAATTGAAGTGAATTGCTCAATACCAAACATACCTAAGTTAGAGATAGTGAAAGTTGCACCTTGCATCTCGTCTAACGATAACTTCTTATTTTTAGCTTTTCCAGCCATGTCTTTTACTGTACTTGAAATTTGAGATAGAGACAATAAGTCTGTATTTCTAATAACAGGAACAACAAGACCGTCAGGAATTGCAACAGCAACACCAACGTTTACGTGGCTTGCTACTTTGATTACATCACCTTCTACTAATGAGTTCACCATTGGATGTTGCTTTAATGAAGCAGCCACCGCTTTTACAACGATATCGTTGAATGATACTTTCACATCAGGAAGTTCGTTCATAGACTTTCTTGCTTTAATAGCATTGTCCATGTCGATATCCATCGTTAAGTAGAAGTGAGGAGCACCAAATTGAGATGCAGTAAGGTTTCTTGAGATAGCCTTACGCATGTTGTTCATTGGTTGATCATCAAAGCTTTCTACGCCAGCAGGAACAGCAGCAACTGGAGCTGCGGCAGTAGGAGCAGAAGTTGGAGCAGGAACAAATGCTTCAACATCTCTTTTGATTACTCTACCGTGTTCGCCTGAACCAGGAATCATTGCAATATTGAAACCTTTGTCTTCAGCCATTTTCTTTGCTAACGGAGAAGCAAATACTCTTTTACCATCATGTTCTGGAGCTGGAGCTGCATCACGTGATTGAGGAGTTGTTGCAGCAGGTGCTGCTTTTGGAGCTGGAGCTGCTGCTTTAGGTGCAGGAGTCGCAGCAGGTGCCGGAGCTGCTTCTGGTGCAGGAGCCGGAGCTGCATTACCAGCTGCTTCAGCTTTAAGTAGTGTTTCAAAATCAGCGCCTTCTTCACCAATAATAGCAATTACGCCATCTACAGGTACAGAACCACCATCTTCTACAGCTACATATAATAACTTACCTTCATCGTAAGATTCTAATTCCATTGTAGCTTTGTCCGTCTGAACTTCAGCAAGGATATCGCCAGCTTCAACGTCATCACCAACTTTCATTAACCATTGAGAAATAGTTCCGTCAGTCATTGTATCAGACATCTTTGGCATTTTTACTACAGTAGCAGCGATACCAGATGTATCGATTGCTTCAGCAGCAGGTGCAGCCGCAGGAGCCGCAGCTGGTGTTTCAGAAGGAGCAGGTGCAGCAGCTTCAGCCGCAGGAGCAGCATTACCACCATCTAGTAATGATTGATAATCTTCACCTTCTTCACCCACGATAGCAATAATGCCATCTACTGGAACGGATTCTTTTTCTTGAACAGCAATATAAAGTAGAACACCATCTTCATAGTTTTCTAACTCCATTGTTGCTTTATCTGTTTCTACCTCTGCGATCACATCGCCTGAAGCGATTTCATCGCCTACTTTTACTAACCAAGATGCAATTACGCCTTCAGTCATCGTATCTGACATCTTAGGCATTCTGATTACTTCTGCCATAATCTAATTAAGACTGTATTTTTAATTGTCTCTACCAATTTTTCGTTTTCAAGCCAAAAATAAACAGATTATTTGAGAATATCCGAAAATATTATGCATTAGTCACCAATAAAAAATGATGAAAAGCAGAAAAAGCAGATCTTTTGTAATTTTAAGTAGACATTCATCGTTTTTTTTTACTAATTTAATAGTAGTCAATTTCGAAAAATATCTTAATTTCGAAATACTCGAGAGTAAACTATCATTTATTGACTCTTTTTGGAATGTTTACACTTTTGCTAAAGTGTGTACGTCATTATCTATCTATTTAAATTCTGACTGCTCAATGAATGGGCACACAATAATATGAACCAACACTGCAAATTATTTTTAACCATTCTTATCTCATTATTTGCTATCTCTGCAAATGCTCAACATTTTTTCCATTTGGATAAATTTGGAAAGAACAGGGTTCAATATGAGATTTTCGATTGGAGTTACATCGAAACAGAACATTTTGAACTTTATTACTATGGATATGGTATTACGATAGCCAAAATTGCCGGTGAAATTGCTGAAAGGGAATATCAGAATATCACAGAAACTGTAGGCTATGCTCCTTACTACAAAACAAAAATTCTTGTTTACAATTCTATCCAAGATTTAAGACAGAGTAATATTGGTATTAACCAACAAGGATATGCGATCACAGGTCAAACAAGTTTTATTCGATCTGAAGTTGAAGTAGCTTTCAGTGGAAGTAAATATCTGTTTGAAGAAGATGTCAAAAGAAGTATAGCTGATGCTTTAATTTTTGAGATGATGTATGGTGGTTCATTAAAAGACATGATCAAGTCGAGCTATTTAATGAATTTACCCAATTGGTTTATTGTTGGAGCATCAGATTATATCGCTAGAGGTTGGTCTAGAGATATGGATGATAAAGTCAGAGATTTCTTTTCTAGACACCCTAAGAAATTTCCTAATATTAGATATTTAGAAGGAGAGGATGCTAAAACAGTAGGGCAATCTATTTGGAATTACCTTGTTGAAAAATATGGTAAGAGTAACATGGCTTCTATATTAAATCTTACCCGAATTGTTAGAGATGAAAAGGTAGCTATTCAAAATACATTAGGTATCTCCTATGAAGAGTTTATAGATGGATGGAAGAAGTTTTATTTAGCTGAGCAAGAAATTTTATCACAAAATTATATTGATATAAATGAAAAGGAAGCTATTAGTAAAAACCGAAAATCAAGAATTTATAATAAGATAAATATTAGCCCTGATGGTACTCGATTGGCATTTACCGAAAATGAAAAAGGTAAATATAAAATCAATGTTTATGATCTTCAAAAGAAGAAAATTAGAACCGTATTTAAGAGTGGATATAAAGTAGTCAATCAACAAATTGATTATGATGTGCCTTTGGTGGATTGGATCAGTAAGGATGAATTGGTGATTTTCTCTCAAAAGAAAGGACAAAACTATATGTTTATTTATAACCTTTCAAAAGGTGGCTTTAATACCTTCTTCCGTTACTTAAAGCGTGAGATTGAATTTAAATTTGACCATATTAATGATATTGCTGTTTCTCCTACTGGTAAAAAGATTGCCATGAGTGCAGAAAGAAGAGGACAAACAGATATTTATGAGCACAATATTGCGAGAAGAAGAACAAGACAGATCACAAAGGATTATTTTGATGATATTACACCTGCTTATTTACCAAATGGCTCTGATATTGTATTTAGTTCAAATAGAACTGTCGACTCAACAAAAACAAGAACAGGTGAGTTAGAAGATATTTCAGGTACTTTTAACTTATTTGTTTATGATAAATCAAAACCACAAGAGCTTTCAAGAATTACGAATAATCTAGGAAAAGATTTTAAACCTTCGATTTTAGATGATGATCATTTAGTATTCTTAAGTGATCGAAAAGGTATCACCAACTTCTTTGTCTATGATATAAAAGATTCATTGACAAAACAGGTTACTAATTTTAAATACAGTATTAAAGATTATACCACTTATAATGGAGAAATTGCTTACGTAGCATATAGTGATGAAAAAGAACACATATATGTTGGTGAAATAGATCCTAACAATAATGTATTTACTCCTAAGACTAAAAGACAACAAATAATGGATCTTAGAGAGTTAAGAGAAATAAAAAAGAAGAAAGAACTTCAAGCAAAACGAAAAAGAGAAGCTGAAGCAAGAATGGCTTTGTTTAGAGAACAACAAAGACAAAAAGAACTGAAAAGAGTACAAGATTCAATTTTTCAAGCAAAACAAGAAGAAGAACAGCTACGGAAAGTTCTTGGAGATTCATCGGATACTGAATTTGACGGAGATGATATTATGTGGAGTGATAGTGATACGATCGATGTCAAAGATATGTCTACTCCAGCAATAGTCGAACAAGATTCCACATTAGATCAGAAAGAAGTTGTTGCTCAAGAAGAACCACAAGAAGTGAAAGAAGTAGAAGAAGAGATTGATCCAATGGATGAAGAAATTGATTTTGAAAATTATTCATTTGTGACGACTAACCCTTCTAATACGAATGCTCCTGATGTTGGTGTTTTACCACAAAAACCGACTTACAATTCAGATGAAAATGGAGAGAATGCGAATACAGATAATTATAAATTTTTCTCTTATAGCAAAAATAAAAGAGATGCTTTTTGGAGTAAATATAATGAACGTTTAAAAGCAAAACAGGATGCAAATACAAGAAAATCAATGTTCTCTAAATCGAAAGATTATGAAACAAGGTTCTCAGTAGATGGATTCAATACAAATATGAGATTTGATCCATTAATGGGGTCAGGTATTCAATTTGAAGTAATGCTGACAGATGCTATGGAAAACCATAAAATTAATGCAGGATTATTTGGAACATTCTCATTGGATAATGGTAATTTCTTTGCGGAGTATTTATATCTAAAGCATCGAATGGACTATAGTGTTCGTTACGAACGTCAAACTTTAGACATTTCTGGGGATCCAAATTTACAACAACGCTACAGTAAAAATTACTATGAATTAGGGTTCTCGCTACCGATTAGTATTAGAAGTAGATTAGAGGTTTTCCCATTCTTAACACAAACTAGGTATACAGATAGAAGTATTAACCCAGGTTTACAAAAAGAAGATGTTGTACGTTTCTGGACTGGTTTTAATGTTGAATATGTATTTGATAATAGTTTGGAAAGAGGGAAAAATATGTTGATTGGAACAAGAGCAAAAGTAAGGTACGAAAATTATTATGGCTTGAATGATATCTCATTGAATTTCCAAAATATTTCATTTGATATCAGACATTATCAAAAAGTTTTACGATCAATGACTTTAGCATTGAGAGGTTCAGCAGGTAGATTCTTCGGTGAAAGTCCAAAAACTTATCGAATGGGTGGTGTTGATAACTGGGCTTTTGGTTCAATGGATAATGATCCAAGAGGTGTTGTCGTAGAAAATCCAAATGATATTCCAGATATGACTGATCTACTCTTTACGCAGTTCAATATGCCTCTAAGAGGTTTTAATTGGAATAAATGGGAGGGAGAAAATTATATGATCTTCAATGCAGAATTAAGAATGCCTGTAATGAAATTCTTAACGAAAAGACCAGTGAAGTCTAAATTGTTGAGAGATTTACAATTTGTAGTATTCTACGATATTGGTTCTGCTTGGACAGGTGTCAATCCTTTTGAAGAGGATAATGGAATTAATACTGAAGAGGTTGGATCACCTGAAGGAGGTTTTGATGCAACTGTTAAGAACTTTAGATATCCATTCTTAATGGGACATGGTGTTGGTGCTAGAACAACATTATTAGGATATTACTTAAAATTAGACGTTGCATGGGGAATTGAAGATGGATTTAGACAATCAAAACCAAAGTATTATGTATCTTTGGGGCATGACTTTTAATTTATAATTTAATTCTTATGAAATTAACTAACATACTTTCAATTATTACTGGGGTATTCCTTGTCTTCCTGACTTCGAGTTTTAATGCTCCATCGACTACTGAAGAACCATTTGCATTAATTGGTCTTCAAGTGACTGTCTTGGATGAAAAAGGAAATGTAGTAGAAGGTGCTGAAGTACTTTTATACCAAAATGAAGACGATGCTTTTGATGAAGTAAATGCGATTAAACCTAAGACTAAAACAAATAGCAATGGTCGTGTGAAATTTACAAAAGGATTGGCTGAAAAAGCTTACTATATTTCAGCAAAGAAAGGAAGTTTGGTAAGTGAAGATGGTTTGAAAAGCGGTAAGCTTAAGAAAAATAAAATGAATAAAATCAATGTAATTGTCTCTAAAAGCAACGGTAATTTATCAATGCCAAATGTTGTTGAAGGGAAAAAACAATAATTTTATTCTATCAAAAAAACACCTCTTTAAATCATTTAAAAGAGGTGTTTTTTTATGCCTTTATTTTTAGATTATTTGATATATCTAAAATCGTGTTCATTTGGTAATTGCATTAAGAACTCTTGCATTAACTTAATTGTATTTTCAATATCATCAGCATGTGCAGTTTCTACTGTTGTATGCATATATTTTAATGGTAATGAAATTAGTGCAGATGGAACTCCACCATTAGAATAAGCAAAAGCATCAGTATCTGTTCCTGTTACTCTTGAAGATGCAGCTCTCTGGAAAGGAATTTCTTTTTCCTTTGCAGTATGGATTAACATCTTCAATAAGTTATTTTGAACAGCAGGAGCAAAAGTCAATACAGGTCCATTACCACCCTTAGTATCACCCTCTAGTTGCTTATTATACATTGGCGCTGAAGAATCATGGCATACATCAGTAACGATAGCGACATTTGGTTTAATGGTTTGAGTGATCATCTCAGCTCCTCTTAAACCAACTTCTTCTTGAACAGCATTTACTACATATAGACCAAATGGAACATCATGTTTTTCTTCTTTTAAACGTCGAGCTACTTCTGCAATCATAAATCCACCGATTCTATTGTCTAAAGCTCTTCCAGAGAAATAACGTCCTTTATTTAGTTCTCTAAGTTCATCTTCATAAGTAATTACAGTACCTACAAAAATTCCCATTTCTTCTACTTCTTCTTTTGAAGCAGCTCCTACATCAATAAAAATATTTTCAAGTGTAGGACTTGCCTCTTTTCCAGCTTTTCTTGTATGAATAGCAGGCCATCCAAAAACACCTTCTACAACTCCATTTTCACCATGTAGTAAAACTCTTTTTGAAGGAGCAATTTGATGATCTGATCCTCCATTTCTAATTACATAAATGTAACCTTCTGCAGTAATATAATTGACATACCAACTGATTTCGTCAGCATGAGCTTCAATAACTACTTTGTAAGGAGCTTCAGGGTTAACAACACCTACAGCTGTACCATAATTGTCTACATATGATGTATCGACATAAGGTTTAATATAATCTAGCCAAATTTTTTGACCTTCGGCTTCATGTCCAGTTGGAGATGGGTTATTTAGGTATTTGTATAAAAAGTCTTTACTTTTTTGGTCCATTGTTTTATTCTATTTATCTAATAAGTAATATATCTCTAACTAAGTTACATTAATACATTTATTCTAAGAACATTTTTTAGTGCTTTTTTTTAAAGGATGTTGTAAATTGTCTTGTTATTTAATCAAGAAATATTGAAATGCGCGCATTGTTAGTTGTGGACGTACAGAATGACTTCATTCCAGGTGGAGCATTGGCTGTACCTGATGGTGATCAAATTATACCAATTATAAATAAATTAGCTCCAAAGTTCGACTTAGTTATTGCGACTAAAGATTGGCATCCTAAAGGACATCTTAGTTTTGCAGAAAACCATGAGGGAAAAGAAATAGGTCAAATAATTGATTTAAATGGACTTCCTCAAATTTTATGGCCAGTACATTGTGTTCAAGAATCCAATGGAGCTGAGTTTGTCTCAGCATTAGATACTACGCACATTGATGCAGTTTATAAGAAAGGGACAGATATAGGAATAGATAGTTACAGTGCTTTCTTTGATAATGATAAAAGGAAAGATACGGGGTTAAATGATTATCTAAAAAGTAAAGAAGTAGAAGAGGTTTATATCACAGGGCTAGCTACAGATTATTGTGTGAAATATACTGCACTTGATGCAAAATCTTGTGGTTTTAAAACTTTTCTAATTGAAGATGCAACGAAAGGAGTAAACCTTAAAGAAAATGATGTTGAGAATGCTATCATTGATATGAAAGTATCGGGAATTAAGGTGGTTTCAAGTAATGAAATATAAAAAAATAAGGGTAATGATTTCAATATCATTACCCTTATTTATATTATTAAGCTTCCTCTTCACCACTGTCGACATGTTCACCACCAATTCTACCAATTTCTTGGTCAATTAGCCATAAACCTTGAGGGCTATCTTCTCCAATCAAATCAAAAGCATCTAAAATAGTTCTAGCCGTTTCTTCTTCTTCTCTTTGTTCGGCTACAAACCACTGTAAGAATTGGAAAGTAGAAAAATCTTTCGCTTGGAAACAACAGTCTACAATTTCATTGATCGCTTTTGTTACCTTAATTTCATGCTCTAATACCATTTCGAATACTTGTCTTAAAGATTCAAATTCGTGTGGTACTGCAGTAATTTCAGCTGCTAAAGCATGTCCACCTACTGCATTAATATATTTAAAGAATTTCAACATATGTTGACGTTCTTCTTCAGCATGATCATATAAAAATTCTGCGGACTTTACATATCCTTCTCGCTCACACCATGATGCAAAACTTAAGTAAAATTGAGAAGATTGATCTTCCAATTGAACTTGTTGATTTAGCATTTCTTCTACTTTGCTATCTAATGATGATTGTAACCTTTTCTTTGCAATTCCCATTTTTATATTTTTTGAGTGTATTATAATCGAATATTTGATTTTGAATTTGTGAAACAAAAGTTGTACAAATTCTTCAAACTTTCTGTTAATATAATTTTTTGTAGCCTATTTTGTTTAAAACTTAAGTGATTTCGCACTTTTCTACATTTCTTTTATATTTATTCTAAATAAAATTTGCAAAATAGTATGCTTGCATACTATTTTAGCTATACCAATAAAACGAATTTAAGATAATCAATACTTTCTGTCTATAGAAAGTACACCAATTAACGACATAACACATGAAAATTTTAGTTTGCATTAGTCATGTACCAGACACAACTACTAAGATCAAGTTTGCTGACAATAAGCTTGATACAAACGGAGTTCAATTTATTATTGGTCCATATGATGACTTTGCATTAGCCCGTGCTGTTGAAATTAAAGAAGCAACAGGAGGTACGGTTACAGTACTAAATGTAGGAGAAGTAGACACTGAACCATCAATCAGAAAAGCATTAGCAATCGGAGCAGATAATGCTGTAAGAGTAAATGCAGCTCCAACAGATTCATTATTCGTAGCAAAACAAATCGTAGAACATGCTAAAGGTGAAAACTACGACATGATCTTAATGGGTAGAGAATCTTCAGATTTTAACTCAGGATTAGTTCATGGTCTTGTAGGTGAATTAATGGGATGGCCATCAATTGCACCAGCTATGCGTCTTGAAGTTGATGGATCAACTGCGAAATTAAGCCGTGAAATCGAAGGTGGACATGAAGATGTAGAAGTTGCTATGCCATTTGTTGCAGGATGTCAAGAACCAATCGCAGAATGGAAAATTCCTAACATGAGAGGAATTATGATGGCACGTAAAAAACCTCTTCAAGTTGTAGATCCTGTAAGTGTAGACGGTGTGACAACTTACAAATCATTCGAATTACCTGAAGAAAAAGGTGCTTGTAAAATGGTTGATGCAGAGCAAATGGATGAATTAGTAGGTTTATTAAAAAATGAAGCCCGCGTACTTTAATTCAACTTATCATCTAGACTTAACACATAAAATAATCAAATAGAAATGTTAATATTAGTATTTATAGAAGCGGATAATGGAGCTATCAAGAAGTCTTCATTGGAAGCAGTCGCTTATGGTTCAAAATTAGGGGAAGTTACAGCAGTAGCTATGGGAAGTATTGATACTTCGGAATTGGCTAGTGTTGGTAAATACGGTGCCTCAAAAGTTTTACATTGTTCTGATGAGCGATTAAATGATGGTGTGATTTCAGCAACAGCAAAATTAATTGCTGAAGCAGCTGACCAAGCAGGTTCAGAAACTGTAATAATGTCACGTTCTTCTTTGGTTGATGCTGTTGCAGCAAGAGTAGCAATCAAAATGGGAGCGAGTGTTGTCGCAAACGTTCAAGAATTACCTGATACATCCAATGGATTTACTGTAAAAAGAGGTGTTTTCACTGGTAAAGCTTTTGCCTATGTTGAAGTACCTGAAGGAAAGAAAGTACTTACAGTAACTAAAAATGTCGTTCCTTTAGAAGAGTCGGGATCTGATGCGTCAGTAGAAGAAATTTCTGTAGCATTTGATGAGGCTGATTTTGGGGTGAAAAGAGTTGGTGTTCACAAGCAAGAAGGAGATATCTTACTACCTGAAGCAGATTTAGTTGTTTCAGCAGGTAGAGGTATGAAAGGTCCTGAAAATTGGCAAATGATTGAAGACCTAGCTTCTACATTAGGTGCAGCTACAGCATGTTCTAAGCCAGTTTCAGATATGGATTGGCGTCCACATCATGAACATGTAGGACAAACAGGTATTAAAGTAGCTCCTCAATTGTATATTGCTGTTGGTATTTCTGGTGCAATCCAACATTTGGCAGGGGTAAACTCATCTAAAGTAATTGTCGCCATCAATAAAGATCCTGAAGCACCTTTCTTTAAGGCTGCAGATTATGGTGTAGTAGGAGATGCTTTTGAAGTAGTTCCTAAATTAATTGAAGCTATAAAGAGTAGTCAAAATTAAACCTTAGTTTAATTCTTAATAAATGAGACTCAATATCAACGATGATATTGAGTCTTTTTTTGCTTTAAAATGGGTAAAGAATCAGGCGTTTTTCTGCTAACTAAGCATCAAAACGAATTATTTTTAAGATTTATTTGTTAATGTTTTGGAGAGGTATTGATATTTATTAATACTTGCCTATATTTGTAATACTTCGAAGGATATATTGTCTTTTATGAAGATTTTTTTGACTTAGTCGGATATTTTTTCCTCATTCTGGCAAAACTACTGATGAAAATCGTATAAAGGACCTTACCATTCTAAATGGTAAGGTTCAGTTTTTATAAGCCAATTTCTTTTTTTCTTTTAATCAACTTTGTGGTATTCAGTGCTTTATTTTGAAGAGTTTTCAATTGGAATTTCTTACTGATATCGAATACACATAATTGTATAGCCTTTTGATAATGTTCAAAAGCTGTATGTAGATCACCAATTTTTCTATAATAATCTCCTTTGATTTCAAGGTTTGTAGCATTGACTTGTAGATCTAAACTGTGATCTATGAGCTCTAGTACTTCTTCTATACTTTGCTCATTATCTAGGTAATACTTTGCTGTTTCAGCATAAAATAGCCAATCTGATTCCTTGGTTAATTTGTCACCTTTTCTTGTTTTGTCCTGCTTTTTATTTTTTGATCTTTTGGGTAATAGAGTATCAGTGTCAACAGGAATGAACGAAAGTAGCGTAAATGAGAATAAAAAAAACGATAGTGCAATGACTCGGTATTTCATTTTTATAGATTTATGAGAGTTAGATAAACAACAATCTATTCTATTCAAAAATGATAAAATAAAAGGTAATCAACTGTTTATGAGTTAATTACCTTTTATTTAAGTGATATGTAAATGTTCGTTAATGAACGTAATGTACATCAATATTGTAACATGTTCATTCTGAGACTATTTCGATGTGAATGCATCCAATGTAGGACTATCCCTAATATCCACTGGCACAACTGTAGTTACACCTTGCTCAATCATAGTTACACCATAGATCACATCTGTACTTGCCATAGTTCTCTTGTTGTGTGTTACGATGATAAATTGAGAGTTAGAAGAGAACTTATTGATAATTCTATTGAATTTATCCACATTGGCGTCATCTAATGGCGCATCAACCTCATCAAAAATACAGAAAGGAGCAGGTTTAATAAGGTAAATGGCAAAAAGTAAAGCAGTTGCTGTGAGTGTTTTTTCACCACCTGACAACTGATTAATCGTCAATGGACGTTTACCTTTTGGTTGTGCCAAGATTTCAATTTTAGCATTCAATGGATCACTATCATCAGCTAATCGAAGATCACAGTTGTCTTCGTCAGTAAATAATGATCTAAATACCTCCATAAAGTTCTCACGAATCTGTACAAAGGCTTTCATGAACTTATCTTGAGCTACATTATCAATGTCTTCAATTGTTTGAAGTAATTGCTCCTTCGCTTTATTTAAATCTTCTCTTTGACTGAGTATAAATGAGTTTCTTTCTTTAATTTCATTAAATGCATCAATAGCAGTATGATTGATTGCTCCTAATGAATTTAGCTTACGCTTTGATTCTTCTGATACTCTTTCAAGTTCCAAAAGATCCATATCAGCATAAGGATTCTCTTCTTCCTCTTTTTTGATTTCATTTCCTTCTTCATCCAATACTGGCGTTTCAGGTTTAAAGAGAAGCATTTGTTCGATATCCACTTCAAATTCTACAGCGATCTTTTCTTTTACTGATGTCAATGATAATCTCAATGCATTGATTCTCTCATTTGCTTTCAGTAATTCTTGATCAATCTCTTCTTTATGAACTTGCTTAAGTTTGATATCAACTTCAGTATCAGAAATCAAATCTTTGGCATCTTGATAAGCTTGTTCAGCTTCAAGAACACCTTTTTCTATATTTTGCTTTTCAATTTCAAGTTGTTGTAATTGTTGATCACCTTCTTCATCCATAGAATCAGATCTCATCAAATCATTCTCAACTTTCTCTATTTCTTCTATATTTTGATCAATACGATTTTGAGCTTTTACCAGCTCTTCATCTTTGAAATCAATTTCTTTTTGTAAGCTATTGAATTGGTTTTCTTGTTGAAGGAAAGTGATATGAAGTTGGTTGTATTTACTCGATAACTCTGTCTTTTTCTCTTTTTCAATCGTAAGGTTTTCTTGCATTTCCTCCAATTGCTCTACCATATATTCTAAGGCATAGCTTTCATCTTCCAATTGAGGTTTACCTTCACTGATGGCTACTTCAGCATCACCAATACGTTCTAGAATTTCTTCTCTTTTGTTTGCACTAGCTTCCAAGAACTTCGCAAATTCTTCTTTTTGCGTTTTAATTTTGATCAATTCTTGTGTAACAACTTGTAGCGTATGTTGAGCAGTTTCTAGTTCATGCTGGAAATTAATTTGAATTAATTCTTTATGAAGCGCCTGCTTTTCCACCTTTTGAATATGGATATCTTCTGCTTCTTTTTCTAACGTTTTAATTTCTTCCGTCAGGTTTTCTAAATGTCTAATACGACCTAAAGATTTACCTTCAAAAGAACCAATAGAGCCTCCAGTTATCGCAGATTTACGACGAATTGCTTTACCATTTTTGGTTACCAAAATAACACTATCATTTTTAGGTAAGTTATTTTGATTGCGTTGAACGATATAAACACCGTCTAATAGATAAGTAATTAGAGAACCATATTTATCATCAAAATCAACTACATCAATAGCAGGAATTGCATCTTCAATCGCTTTACGTGGAGAAGGAGAGTAGCCTTGAAATTTATCAAGAAGTAAGAAATTGGCTTTACCCTTTTTCATTTCTTCTAATAAATTAACGGCACGCCAAGCTTCATCTTCATTTTCTAAAACAAAGTAATTCAAATAAGGAGCAAGGTAGCCTTCAATTGCTACTCGGTAATCTTCATCACAGTGTAATGTATCCGAAAGCATTGGAGCCTCTTTTGCCCAATCAGTCTCTTGCTTTAAAAACTTAATCGCCTCAGGGTAACCTTCTAGATTATCAACCAAAGATTTAGTCAAGGCATGTTCGTTTCTTTTAGCATCAAGAGAACGATAGATTTCTGAAGATCGGTCTTTAATTGTTTCTAATTCCTCTCTACATGTTTGAATTTTTTGCTGATGAAGATCATTTTTTTCTTTCACCTCTTCAAACTGCATATTGGCACTCAATCGCTCACCTTCTAAAGAAGCAAATTGAGTATCAAATTCTTCTAAACTTGAAGATTTTTCTGATGACTCCACATGAGCACGTTCCAATTCTTGTTTTAAAGCAGAAAGTTGAACTTCATTGATTTCTACTTTTTGTTTTAATTGGAAAATGATTGATTGTTTATTCTTTACTTGTTGCTCAAACTCTTTAGTTTGTACTTCAAGTTCATCAGATTTTGTCGTTTGTGTATCTCTCTCTCTTTGTGTTGCCGTTAATTCTGCTTCCGTTTCATTGACCATTCTTTCGATGGAACCTAACTGAACTTGTAAACCTTCTATACCTTGTTGAGCAAGAGCTACGGCTTCACGGTCGAGAGTAGATTGTGTTTCTAACGTTTGTCTTTTTTCCTCAAGAAAACGTTTTCTTTCTCCTTTAATTCTCTTTTCACTTTCAATTTGACGCATCTTTAGGATGTGTTCATTCAAAGTTTTTTGGCGAGAAGCAAAGAGTGTTTCTTTATCAATAGATTCTTTCTTTTCTTTTGCAATAGAAGCTTCTAATTCCTCAATCGTTTTGATTGTAGTATTACGGTCTTCATTTTTTGCCGTCATTGTGTCTGCCAATTCATTCAATTCCTTGGCTTGAGAATCTACCTTTTTAAGGGCAAGTTGAATACTCGACTCTTTATAAGTCTTTTTCAACTTGATATATCTTTGAGCTTGCTTGGCTTGTCGTTCTAGTGAACGCATGTTTTTCTCTACTTCGAAAAGTAAATCATCAACCCTTTCCAAGTCAGCGTCAGTATCTTTTAATTTTTTGAGGGTTTCTTTCTTGCTTTTTTTGAACTTAGAAATACCAGCTGCTTCTTCAAAAAGTGTACGTCTAGCATTTTGAGTATCGTTTAGGATTTCATCAATCATTTTTAATTCGATGATTGCATAACTATCCGAACCAATACCAGTATCTAAGAAAAGTCCATGAATATCTTTTAGACGACATGGAACACCATTTAGAGAGTACTCACCTTCACCAGAACGGTAAAAACGACGCCCAATAGTAACTTCAGTATATTCTGTGGGAAGAAGATTTTTGTTATTAATAAACGTGAGATAAACCTCCGCCATCTGCAATGGTCTTCTACTTTTAGTACCATTAAAGATGATGTTGTCCATTTTTTCAGAACGCAGTGCTTTTGTACTTTGTTCGCCAAGTACCCAGCGTATCGCATCTACAACATTGGATTTTCCACTACCGTTTGGACCAACGACAGCTGTAATTCCTTTGTCAAAGTTTAGCGTTACTTTTTCTCCAAAGCTTTTAAAGCCTTTTATTTCTAGTTTACTTAATAACATCTAGTCCCCAATAAAAAAATCTTCTAAGAAGTTTGCAAGATAGTAATAATTCAATTTTGCCTAAGATAATTATTAATTTTTAGAGTTCTTTAATGAAAAAGTGAAAAGCAAAAAAAAGAGATACAATTTTAAAAATTGTACCTCTCGAGACTTAGATATTTGTTGTGGAATTTAGCTTATTTTGAAAGATCGAATTTCAATCCTAATTGCACTCTTGCGTTGTAGTATTCAGATTGCATAGTATATTGTGAACTTCCTTGATAATATCTCAAAGGAGTATTTAATAAGTTATTTGCTTCTACATATAATCTTAGTTTTTCATTAAATACATAAGAAGCATTAGCATCTAAGAATAATTGTTGATCATAATATCTATCCTTAAAAGCTTCATCACCTAATTCATCCAAGTAAGCTGCAGTGTAATTTAATGATATTCTAAAGCTTACTTTTTTCGAATCAAAAGATAATGACCCGTTGATTGTGTGAGGTGCCGTTCCAGGTAAAGCTAACTCTTCATTTTCTCGTTCTTCGATTCCTAAATCTTGTATTTGAGATTTTGTGTAAGTATAATTTGTGTAAATCCCTAAACCTTTTAAAACACCTGGAAGGAAATCTAATTGACGTTGGAAAGCGAATTCTACACCAGTCAAAGTTGCTTTAGCTCCATTTCTTGGTTGAGAGTAGCGATCGTAAATATTTCCACTTACCGGATCTACATAGTTCCTAGCTTGATAGTTGTAAATAAAATCATTAAGTGATTTATGAAAGATACCTGCTGAAATAATACCCACAGATTGGAAGTAATGCTCACCCATTAGATCTAAATTCATAGAAGTAGTAGGGTTCAAGTCTGGATTTCCTTCTGATAATTCATTGTCTTCTCTGCTTATTTGTCTGTAAGGAACTAAATCAAAGTAACGAGGTCTAGCCAAAGTATTTGTCCAAGCAGCTCTAATGATTGTATTTTCATCAATGTTATATCTAGCTTGAATTGATGGAAGAATATTAGTATAACTATGAGTATCTTCAATAGTTGAAGTGGCATTTGGATCAAAATCTCCTTCTTCATCAAATTCTACTTGATACCCTTTATAATCTACTTGTGTATGTTCTAATCGAGCTCCAGCTATGAAAAACCATTTTGTTCCTAAACTTTGCTTTATCATTGCATATCCAGCAGTAATTTGTTCTTTTGCTGTGTAATTACCTCCTAAATATTCCTCTGGTAAATCACTTTCTTCAAAAAGAGAGGTATTGTTTAATGCATATTTGCCTAAAGCAGTTGGATTTGTAAAACTTCCAGATTTATATTGATTACCTGCTAAAAAAGGATCTCTTGTTTGGTCTTTTAGTGGTTGATCAGTCATCACTCCGAAGTTATTTTCATTATCATTGATTGGAGCGAATTCTGAGTAGCTATTTTCCCTCATTTTTTCCTTTCCTCTATATCTAGCACCAATTTTAATGATACTTTTGTTTTTTGTATTGTTTAAAGGAATTTCCAAATTGATTTTTGCATTTTGATCAATTTCTTCTGTGTATTGGAATTCTTCAGTTATCTCCTTTAAATCAAAACTTCCATATTGTTCTCCGGCACCGTTGTCAGCTATAAAAGGTTTTTCAGGGTTAGAAAGGTCTTGTGTTAAGACAACATCTTTTTGTCTCCAACTTATATATCTCTCATTAGGTCTCTCTTCAGATGCTTTTGCAAGAGTACCTGACCAATCTAATTTGAAACGGTTTGATATTAAATGTTCACCACCTAGAGTTACATTATAAGTTCTTTGATCTTCTAAACGAGTATTTTGAACATTGTTGTTGTCAATTCCTCCTTTTGTTTGTCTTCTAATTTCAGCAGAATAAGTACCATCACCATTTGATTCAATATCTTTATAACGAAGTCTATATCTATTTTCTTTATCATCTCTATGATTATAAATACCGCTAATATAAATTTTAGAATTAGTACCTAGTTGATAATCTAATGTTGTTGAAAGACTTCTTCTAATACGATCTACATCATAAGTTCTGATTTGATAATCAGTCATTTCAGGATTATCTTCATTATCCCATTCTGCTTCAATATTGTGAGAACCTAATTTATGATCAAAATATGATCCACTAACAATTACGCCTAATTTGTCATTAAAGAATCGATTACCAATTACGACAGCTCCATTCAGCATTGGTTTTTCAGATAAAAAATTATAACCTGTGCCTAATGTTCCTGATATTCTAAGGTTATTCGGAGCGGATCTTAAAACTAAGTTAGCTGAACCTCCAATAGCATCAGCATCCATATCAGGAGTCAATGTTT
The DNA here is from genome assembly GCF_056161045.1 of Flammeovirga sp. AWQ4_249. Lineage (NCBI taxonomy): Bacteria > Pseudomonadati > Bacteroidota > Cytophagia > Cytophagales > Flammeovirgaceae > Flammeovirga > Flammeovirga sp. AWQ4_249. The sequence continues at coordinate 49,851 of NZ_JBSWYJ010000023.1, read as the reverse complement.
TAGAAACTTCTATTGATTGTACCATATCAGCAGGGATAAGGTCTAACTGAACAGCTCTTGTTTCCCCCTCCGCAGAAGGGACTCTTTCACCATTTATTGTTATAGAACTCAAATCAGGAGAAGTTCCTCTAATCAAGCCAAATCTTGCCTCTCCTTGATCATACTGCATAGTGATTCCGGGTACACGTTTTAGAGCATCTCCAACATTAGAATCTGGAAATTTACCTACTTGATCTGCACTGATAACATTTACAATGTTATTTGCATTTTTTTGTTGGCCTAAAGCTTTTGCTTGACCTTGTAAGTTCGTTCCAAGGATAACAACTTCATCACCTAAGATGATACTGCCTTTCATTTTGATAACTTGTAAATTAGCTTGCTCATTTTCTTTCAAATCTAGTTTAGTAGAATAAGTTTCAAAACCTAGATATGAAATTTCGATTTCTTGTTGACCAGATGGAATATTTACTAATATGAAATTACCAGATGCATTTGTTAATGTTCCTAAATGTTCATGATCGATTACACGTACAGTAGCACCTATAAGAGGCAAGTCGTTTTCATCTACTATTACTCCTGAAAGTGAAGCATTTTGAGCATAGATGTGAGAAGAGTAATTAACTAAAAGAGTTAAAATGAATAGTTTAATAAGATGTTTCATTGTGCTTTAATTGAAAAATTGTTGATGTTACAAAAGAACAGCACAAATATTATTTGGGTATTTTCTTAGTATGAAGAATAGATGATAAATGGATCTTGAAAAAGGATGGAATGTTAATTGTGGATTTCTTATTTTAATTACTCTTAAACGCTAGATTAATATAAAAAGTCACACCTATGAGGTATGACTTTTCTGCGGATAATCTTTTTAATTAATAAAAAGTATCACAAAGATCTTTTGATACAACGTATTCTTGATACGTTCACCCAATTTTCTTTTTGATTTTTGTAGATTAATCTATAGTTTGCATAAACACAGTGAATTAACGTTACGAAAACTATCAATTGTATCAACATGAAGCAGTCAATGGCTAAAGTAAAAACAGAAGACTCTTCAATGAAGCCACAAAAAAAGACAAGTTACTTAGACAAACTAATGCTTGCCCAATTAGAAGTAACTAAACAGAAAATGTTATCAAAGTCTTACAATCTAAATGATTAATAATCTTCATTGATGAAAAAGGCTGTCCCTTATAGTTAAGAGACAGCCTTTATTTGTAGTAACTAAGATTTAATTAAAGTAGATTTTGTCACCTACTTTAACTTCATCATCATTTGATACATCATTAATTTTCATCAATGCTTTTAGATCAATGCCATATTTAATAGCGATATAATCTAATGTTTCATCTTGTTGCATAATATGATAAGAAACAGGAATGGAAGAAGGTAAAGGAGAGATATAATAATGTCGATCCTTGATTAATGTATCTTTGCCTTTGATATAATTATACTTCTTTAATTTACCTTTCGATATTGTCTCTTTTCCTAAAGCTGAAACTAATTCCTTTTGCGTCATTTCTTTCTTTATGATCACAGCATCAACACCATTAATTCTTGCAAATTCATATTTTTGATCCTCTTTCTCAGTTGCTTTGAATACTACAAAAGGATAATCATCTTTGATACTATCAGCATAGAATTGGAACATTGCTCTTGGTGCTCTTGTTTTTCTAGTTTTAGCATAAGGAGACAACTTCGCTACCATTTGATTAATTTCATTAGGCTTGGCTTCAATCATTACTGAATAAACTTTATCCTCCGGAATGTAGCTTCCTGATAACCAAATATTATTATTAGATAAAATAGTTAATGGTTGCCCTGTAAATTTAGAAACTTGAGATAAAGAATATCCATTAGTTGGTAATTCTATCAATACAGTATGATTTTTATCTTTTCCAACTTGATCCTTAAAGGCAAAATAGTGCGCTAAATAGTGAATTACATAAGGGTGTGTTTTATCAGTGATCGTAACATTAGAATAGTAATTTAAACGATTTTGTTTAATATACTTTTTAGCTCCTCCAAGTCCATCATGATAAGAAATCATAGCATAAAACCAGTTTCCTAAGTAATAATGATTTTTTGAAAGGTAATCTGCTGCACCAATGCTTGCCGCTACAACATTTTTTCGTTCATCAATATTTCTATTGATAACCATCCCTCTTTCTTTTGCTGTAAAATCTTTGAATTGCCAAAAACCAACAGCTGGAGGTTTAGCATTTGAAATGGCATTGCCATCCAACAGAGACTCTTGAAGTGCTAAAAATTTAAATTCTTCAGGAACACCTCTAGTTTGTAATTCTCTAGCGATATATGGGAAATAAGTGTTACACCTCTCTAAAAGGATATCGTAATGTTTTTGTGATCTTGTTAAGCTGTTGTATTTCACCATGATCTTACTCATACCACCTTTTGTGATTACCACATTAGATCCCATTAATTCAAATGAGCTAGGTAAAGTAACGGTAGTTTCTGCAAATGTTGTATGAGCAAAGAAGATACTCAGAAGAATACTTAATAGATATTTGCCAGGTTTCATATTAGAGTTAATTCAATAATTAGATAATAAAGATATTGCTTATTATAAATATTATCAAACAATGATTAAGGAATAGGTACTTATTAGAACGTAAATAGTTCAATAGCTTCATACCCATTAACATAAAAAAAGGCCATTCTATAGCTAGAATGACCTTCTTTCTTTGAAAATTACAATTATTTTACTTCTTGTGATACTCTTGGCTTATTATCATAGCCAAATAAATCATTAAGAGATAGTTCTTGTACTTCACCATATTTTGCAAGTGTTTCCATATCTAATTTAGAACGGTCACCAACAACACAAACATTGTAATTCTTTCCTTTGATAAAGTCAGCGTGGAATTTCATTACATCATCCATAGTCATTGTTTTGATCGCAGTGTAAACATCTTTACGAACATCATGATCGTTACCTTTTTTCAAAGCAGTTTCATAGTTAAATAAAACACGGCTTTTTGTGATACGCTCACTTTCCAATTTACTTAAGATAGCTTTTTTAGCAGCTTCGAATGATTGATCATTTTTAGGAGGATTCTCTAATAGATTTTTCATTCCTGCCATTGCTTCTGTTAACTTATCAGATTGTGTACCGATATATGCTAAAGTATAATCGTTTTTATCTTTTTCTGAAGCAACACCATATCTACTAAATACAGAGTACGCTAAACCTTGTGCTTCACGCATTTCTTGGAATACAATAGCGTTCATACTACCACCAAAGTACTCGTTGAATAAAGTCGCTGCAGCAATACGTTTAGGGTCGTATTTTTGACCTTTTGCTAAGAAAATAACCTCAGCTTGAACCATATCGTAATGAGACCAATATACTTTAGGTTGCTCTACATCTTTGATATAGAATTCTCTTGCAGTTGGAACCGGCTGTAATGTTTCAGGTACTTTGTGCTCAGCATTTAAAGTTGCTACAACATCATTTAATGACTCAGGACCATAGTATAATACTCTATGCTCCATTTTTGTCAACTTATGAATTCTAGAGATTAAATCTTCAGGCTTAATTAGATCTAATTCTTGGTTTGATAAATCATTTGTTACAGGGTTATTGTTACCATATAAACCATAATTCATTAAACCAGTGAATAAGATAGCACCTTTATTTTTCTTTGTATCATCTCTACCTTTCTTCTTGTTAGCAATCATGTTTTGAAGAACAGATTCGTCGGCTTTCGCATTGTTCAATAAGTCTTCAAATAGCTTCATTGCAGGAACCATATTTTCTGTAAGTCCATTTAATGAAACATATACTTGATCAGAAGAAGTATTTACACTAAATCCAGCACCTAACTTGTAAAATTCTTGTTTGATTTGTGCTGAAGTCATTTTATCAGTACCAAGATATTCTAAGTATTGGATAGCAGTACTTAATGTAGGGTCTGTGTCTTTACCTACATTGATGATATAGTATAACTCGAATAAATCATTTTCAACATTATTCTTGTAACGAACAGTAATATCACTATTCATTTTAGACTCTTGAATGTCTTTTGCATAGTCTAAGAATAATGGATTTAAAGCTTCAACTTCTTGTCCTTCAATGTTCTTGAAGAATTCAGATTTCTTACCTCTGTTTAATTCAACTTTAGTAATAGAAGGTTTATCAACTTTTTGCTTATTAGGATCTTCGCCAGAACGTTTGTAAACAACTACATAGTTATCATTGTAATTTTCATTAGCGAAAGCTACAATTTCCTCTTTTGTAATCGTCTGCATTTCCTCGATATCATCGATGTAATTTTCCCAAGGAATATTTCTTGTGAAGGCTTGAACAAAGGCATCAGCACGAGCATTGTTGCTTTCTAACTTTCTGATTTCTGATTTTTTGAAGTCATTGACAATTGCATCAATTAACCAATCTTCGAAATCACCTGATTTCAATTTATCAATCTCACCAATTAGTAAAGCTTGCGCTTCCTCTAATGTTTGTCCTTGTCTTGGAATAGCATATAAAGTATGTACTGTATAATCATTGAATGGATAGACAAAGCTACTTGCATTCAATACTTTTTGCTGTTGATTTAAATCAAGGTCAATTAATCCTGCACTACTATTAGCAAGGATCATATCACAAAGTTGCTCTTTTAATAGGTCTCTAGAGTTTGTTTTCAAACCAGGCATTCTGTATCCCATGAATACCATTCCTGTTTGAGGGCCAAAAACTTCCTTCTTGATAGGAGCAGTGATAGGCTTTTCTTCAGCATATTTAAATTCTGGAATATCTCCTGGCTCCCAAGAACCGAAGTATTTATTGATTAGTTCGATTGTTTTGTCCGGATCTAAATCTCCACTCAAACAAATCGCAACATTGTTAGGCCTGTAATATTTATTGAAATACTTTTTGATCTCCGTAATCGAAGGATTCTTTAAGTGATCAATAGTACCAATTACTGTTTGTGTTCCATAAGGGTGATTAGGGAACAATGAAGTAAACATTGCTTCAAAAACTTTACGTTGATCATTGTCCAACGCTCTGTTTTTTTCCTCATAAACAGCTTCTAATTCTGTATGGAAAAGACGAGGAATAATTTCTTTGAAACGATCAGATTCGATTTCTAACCAACGATTAAGTTCGTTTGCTGGAATATCATTTACATAAACAGTACGATCTTCAGTAGTGTAGGCATTTGTACCTTTAGCACCAATCATACCGATCATACGATCATATTCATTGGCAATTGAGAATTTAGAGGCATCATTTGATACTTGATCAATTTTTGCATAATAGTCAGTTCTCTCTTGAGGGTCAGTCAATGTTCTGTAATGCTCGAACATATTCTCAATACTGTCTAAATAAACAGATTCCTGAGCCCAATCTAAAGTACCAAATTGAGAAGTACCTTTAAACATGATATGCTCTAAGTAGTGAGCTAAACCAGTTGATGTTGCAGGGTCATTTTTACCACCAGCTTTTACTGCAATGTACGTTTGGATTCTTGGAGCATCTTTGTATTCTGATAAATACACCTTTAATCCGTTGTCCAATGTGTAAATCCTAGTGTTTAAAGGATCATTTTTAACTGTTTTGTACGGAAATGCAGAATCACCCGTACTCATTTCAGAGGCATTACAACCTCCAAATAAAAGAGCACCCCCTAGGAGTACTGATTTAATGACATTTGTGTAAGTCATGTTTGGTTAATTTGTGAATATAATTGATTGAGAAGTTGTGTTTTACGTCTGTAACTTTTTTGACACTATATGTTATTTAAGAGGTAAAACTCTAGTTCTGATCGTAAATTACTGAAAATTCTTTAATAGTTAATATTACATAACTCAAAAACTTATTTATTTCATATTTTAATAAAATATTCAACATGTTTTTTCAATATTCTAATACTTAAATAGCTTAAGGATTTCAATAAGAAATTATTATATAATATCTTAACAGGATATTAAAACTACTTTTTAATAACTAACAAGATTATGAAACTACTTTCCACTTTTGTAAGTGTGTCTCCTCCGGGGGAACAATCTCTTCTACATTTAAAAAAATTAAAAGAAAACATTGCTACAACGAATTATATAGGACTTTATGGAATTACCTTAGATGAGGGTGATGGAGTGTATGTAAAAGATGTTGATGGAAATATTTACCTAGATTGTTTATGCGGAGCATCAGTAACTGTAATTGGTTATAATCAAGGGAATATTGCGGAACAATACTTTCAGGAAGCAAAGTCAATACAGCACACTTGTTTTACTTATTCTCCCAATAGTCAAGCATTAAACCTAGCAGAAAAATTAATCGAAATTACTCCAGGTAAATTTGAAAAAAGAGTAATGTTTGGACTCTCTGGGTCTGATGCTAGTGGTGGTGCAATCAAAATAATGAGAAAATACACAGGAATACAGGGTGTGTTACATTTTAAAAATGACTATCATGGTTCTACAGGGTTATCTGAGCAGGCCTCTCATTATGGAAGACTGAACAACGGAATTTATCCTGATAATACTAATTTTTTTGAAGTACCTTTTCCGACTAAAGGTTATGAACTGGAACAAGTTCTTATGTTTATTGAAAAACTCTTCAAAGAAAAAAAAGTAGGAGGAGTTATTCTTGAAGCAATACAAGGAGATGCAGGTGTTCAAATCCCAGTAAAAGATTTTATTAAAAAGTTATCCTTATTAACTACTAAATATAATGCTGTGCTAGCTGTAGATGAAGTTCAATCTGGTATGGGTAGAACTGGAAAATGGTGGGCAATAGAACATGAAGATGTTATACCTGATGTAGTAATTTCTGCAAAGAGTTTAGGGGGAGGGTATGCTCCAATTTCTGCTGTGATAGGAAGAAAAGAGATGATTGAAACACTAGAGGCTGGTCAACATATTTTTACTTTTGGAGGTCACAACCCTTCAGCAGCTGCTGCCAATGCTACTATTAATTATATCGAAAGTCATGATGTAATCAAAAACGCTTCTGCAATTGGAGATTATTTAATTATGGGATTAAAAAGTAAGATATCAGAGTATTCATTTATAAATGAAATTAGAGGAAGAGGCTTAATGATAGGTGTAGAAGTCGATATTTCTGAAATGGATATTAGAGCAAAAGTATTGGCTTACAGATGTGTAGAAATGGGAGTTTATGTAGGTTTCTTTGGTGTAAATACTGAAGTAATACGAATTGAACCTCCTTTGATTATAACCAAAGAACACGCCGATAATATTATTAAAACACTATCTTTTGCAGTTGACGAAATGGATCAAGGTAAAACTCCTCAGGAGACAATTGATAAGGTAAACAAATACTGTATCGGAATTTAGATTTCTCATTTTTTATAAAAAACAAACTATATTTTATGTCATTACTATTGAAAAGAAGAACAGTCTCTTACGAAGAAGTTGAGGCTACTGCAAAGACTGGAGACATTGTCTTGATGCATGGAGATTTCTTAATAAGCAAACTTACAGAATTTTTAGAGGGTTCTACTTGGTCTCATTCTGCAATGCTTGTTCGTCCTAACGACATTGGTTTAGAGATAGAAGGAAATCCGTTATTACTTTGGGAATCTAATATCGATTCACCCGTAAAAGATGTAATTTTAAAGACTTCTAAAACGGGTCCAATGCTTGTAAATTTTAAAGAAAGAATGCAAGTGAATTATGCTCATAAAGATGATTCAAAGTTTGCTATTCGTTCACTTTATACCGAAAGGAATGAAGAAATGTTTAATCATTTGAAGATGACAATTAAGAGTGTTCATGATGCGACTTTTCCTGATCCTTTGATAAATGAAATGCTTAATTTTAAAAAGGGAAGATATGATGGAGAAAAAAGTACGGATGGAACTTTCTTCTGCAGTCAATTATTATCGCAGACATTAATGAATATGGGGCTACTGACTACTATTCATCCTGATAATAGTTATGCTCCAGCTGATTTTTCGGAAGAATTGGATGTAACATTGAGGCAAAGAGCCTTTCTTGGAAAGGAGCAAATTATTGATGTTGATTCAATCATGAATTCTTAAGAATATATGAATTTGACTTCTTTCAAAATGGACGATAATATAAAAAACCTTTTTCGGAAATATAGAATTAAAAAAGCAGAGAGTTTTCTTCTTGGTTCAGCAGTTTGCTTACTCTTTGTACTTTGTTACTTTGTATATTCAGATATCTATATCCGAGAACATTCTCATTTTGTATATTATCGTCTTCCTCTTATTTGTGTTGTTCTTTTTAAATTACTTTTATCTGTAAAGAAAATAAGACAACACTTTTGGCACCAGTTGATTATAGTATATGAAATAGAAGCAATTGCTGCTTTATTTATGATTTATGGAATTACTATAAATGTATTGGGAAGTCCTCTTTTTAAAGTAGCATTATTGGCAGCTTCGATTATTCATCTATGTATGTTTCTCTATAATATACCTCATATTAAAACTACTCTACTTATTATTTGGGGAAGCTTTTTTCTTTTCTTCTTTTTTATTTACAAAAAAGCGGTTCTATTTAATCTAACTGATTTATTAGTTGACTTGCCCAATCTTATCACAATGATGATTGCAGTTTCTATTCTTGCCTTTTTTAGGTTTAGAGATATGAAAAATGAATTTATAAGTAAATACCAGTTAGAGCTGGAGAAAGATAATTCAGATAGAATCAGTAATGCTTTATTAATCAAGAATAATGAACTGTTAGTGACGAAAGAAGAGATCGAATCTCAAAATGAGGAAATTATCAATCAGAGGAATTATATCGAAGAACAAAGAGATCAACTAGAATATAGAAATCAACAATATATTGCTAGTTTAAATAATGCATCAAGAGTACAATTAACAATCCAAAATAATCAATCACTAAGCTTAGAAAGATTAGGTTTTTTTTATTTCAATCAACCTAAAGATGTAGTAAGTGGGGATTTTCTATGGGTTGATAGAGTTGACAACCTTCAATTTATAATCGTTGCTGATTGTACTGGTCATGGTGTTCCAGGTGCACTTTTATCCATGTTGGGTACTTCTTTATTAAACCAAATCATCAAAGAAAATAAAATAACTGACCCTGCTGCTATTTTAAAAGCATTAAACAATGCATTTTTAAAACTATATAAAAATCCATCATCCTTGAATGATGGTATGGATTTATCAATAGTCACTTTTTCATTAGATAGTACAGATAAAACAAAAATTTTATATTCAGGAGCGAAATCACCATTAGTGATTATTGATCAAAATAATGAAATGCAAGTAATCAAAGGAGATCGATTTTCAATTGGTGAGAATTCAAAACCTAACTTTAAGACTCAAGTTGTAGAGATTAATCAAAACTCATTCTTATTTCAATTCTCTGATGGTTATAAAGATCAGATTGGAGGTCCTAGAAATAGAAAACTTATGCCAAAAGGTTTTTATGAAAAACTTCAAAAAACAACGCAAAAAGAAGAACCTATAACAAAATATAAAACCCTAGAAAAAGAATTTTTGGATTGGAAAAATTATGATGGATTAAGGGATCAAATTGACGATATACTAGTAGTAGGATATCAAATTTAGGAGTTCTCTTTATCAAAGAAATAATTTTATTTAAAGACTAAAATATTGATTTTTAATTAAATAAGGCTTTTGAGTTATAAACTTAAACAAGTTTTCTATGTAACTTCTTAATCGATCTAGAATAACGTATTAACTTATGCATAGAGATAAAGATTACCAGAAAATCATTAATGATATTTATAACCAATTACTTTTTGAAGAAGATAAAGGAGTCGTAGCTAGCTACATTCCTGAATTGGCTAAAGTTCCACCAAAAAAATTAGGGATTTATCTTCATACTACTGACGGTGACGGTTTTTCATGTGGTGACGCTCTTGAAAAGTTTTCTATTCAAAGTATCTCAAAGGCCTTCACTTTATCAATGGCATTATCTTTCTTAGGACCTTCACTTTGGAAAAGAGTAGGAGTAGAAGCATCTGGCACTGCTTTTAATTCAATTGTCCAATTAGAATATGAAAAGGGGGTTCCAAGAAATCCATTTATAAATCCAGGGGCAATTGTCGTCTCTGATATTTTATGTACTTATTTGAAACACCCCAAGAAAGACTTTTTACATTATGTGAGAACTCTTGTGGGAGATGATGAAGTCCATTATGATAATAAAGTAGCGATTTCTGAAGCGGCCACAGGCTATAGAAATGCTGCTCATATCAATATGTTGAAATCCTTTGGTAATATTCAAAATGATGTTGAAGAGGTCTTGGATTTCTATTATCATCAATGTTCTCTAGCAATGAGTTGTAAGGAGTTAGCTCAAGCCTTTAATGCTTTTGCAAATACAGATACTCCTTTTTCATACGATGGTGTTAATCTATCTAGGAGTCAAGTTAAACGTATGAATGCAATCATGCTTTCTTGTGGATTTTATGATGAATCTGGTGAATTTGCTTTTAGAGTAGGATTGGCAGGGAAGTCAGGTGTAGGTGGTGGTATTGGTGCTATTTTACCTAGAGGATTAAGTATTGGCGTTTGGAGCCCAAGATTAAATGCAAAGGGAAATTCTTATATGGGAATGCGTTTCTTAGAAGAATTTACAACCATTACTGATTTATCAATCTTTTAACGATTATACACATAATAAACGACAGGAATCGTTTCATTTAATAGTCTAATTTATAAAATTGCGAAAACTACTGAATAAGAATCCCATGATTTACTTCAAGTTATTTTATAGCTTTTTTAAAATTGGACTATTTACTTTTGGTGGAGGATATGCCATGATTCCTTTGCTCGAAAAAGAATTAATAGACAAACGAAAGTGGTTGACAAATGATGAACTTCTCGAAATCATGTCAATTGCACAAATGACTCCAGGAACTATTGCCATCAATGCCGCAACATTTGTTGGGTATAGAGAAAAAGGTTTTCTAGGAGGTTTACTCACTTCTACAGGTGTGATAGCACCATCTTATTTAGTGATCACAACTATATATCACTTATTTTCTCATAGTTTTGATCACCCATTAGCCCAAAAAGCTTTCATGGGAGCAAGAGCAGTTATCGTAGCTTTAATAGGACACTCAGTGTATAAAATGTTCAAAGGAAGTGTGACGGATAAATTCGGATTAGGTATTTTCCTAATGGCTTGTCTCTTGTTATTTATCTTTAATATCCATCCTATTTTATTAATAATCATTGGTGCCTTAATAGGACTTGGCTTGTATTCTTTCTTTCCTCAACAACTAAAAAAGTTATTAAAATAAGATGACGCCTTTATCATTTCCATTACTTCATACTTACCTGGATTTATATCTTATTTTTGCTAAAATTGGCTTCTTTAGTTTTGGTGGAGGATTAGCTATGGTACCTCTTTTTGTAGTAGAGTTTCAAAAAGAAGGTTGGATGACTGCAGACGAATTTTTTAATGTATTATCCTTAGCACAAATGACACCTGGAGCGATTGCAGTAAACTCTGCAACCTATGTTGGTAATGATGTAGGAATGCATGTAGGTGGAACATTTGGGGCTTTATTAGGTGGTGTTTTTGCGACTTCTGGTTTAGCCACTCCCTCTGTTGTTTGTATTGTTGCCCTGTCAGAAATATTAAAACGTTTAAAACAGAATAAGTATAAACAAGCTTTCTTTTTTGGGATAAAACCAGTCACCATAGCACTTATATTATTTGCCGGTTGGAAAATTGCGGAGGCTACGTTTTTTGAAGAAAACTATACAATTGTGTATTGGAAATCTATTGTATTATTCTTGATTTGTGGTGTTGTCGTTAAATTATATGATAAAAAAATACATCCAATTGCTTTAATTACAATGGGTGCATTAGTTGGTGTATTTTTCTTTTAAATTAAAGTATTATTGATCCATCCATTCTTTAAAATGAGCAACTTTATCCTCACTGATTTGTAAGGCATCAAGTGACTGTACTGACATTTTAATAGAAAGGTGATTGTCTTCAATAGGATTTACAGCTGCAATCGATTTACTATTAATAATGTAATCTGGATTTACTCTGTAAAATTGAACTTGATCTAATTGTACTTCTAAAGTAGCAATATCTCTATCTATAGGTAGCTTTTCTCCATCAAATAAATGAAGGAATGTTGCACCTTCTACTTGTTGAATATAAGCGATATCTCTGGTATTTATTGTCTTAAAAAGTCCATCCACTGAAATCACAACGCTTTCAATAATTTTTTTGAAGCGATCCATAATTACTTCATCCATTGTTGGGAAAGTAACCGTTTTATGAAGATTCGTGAATTTCGAGTACTTCTCTAATACTTTTTGTACACTAGCGTAAGAATAATCTCTTAAGATATAGTCGATATTATTCATACGATATTTTTCATTGATAGCATTACTAGCATCTAATGTAAAGATTACAGGATAAGTAGTAAGCAATGTTTTGAAGATACCAAAACAATCTCCATCACTTAAAATTGGACTTTGAAAAATAAGGTCTACCTTATTTTTTTTATTAGAAAACCATTCGATACTGTCAGCAACATTAGTTAAGATGTCTACGATTTCCAAAGCGGAATCGTACTGCTTAATCAACTTTGCCAATTGATTTGCTGAACTTAGTTCATTTTCAATAATAAGTATTTTCATGATTGATGTAGATATAAATGAAAAATGATAGTGAAAGTATTTTATTTATGCAGTAACACTATACAATGATACTATATTTCTTTAGTTAAATGGAAATCTTACTAAACTTCATTTGTTAATTTTATTATTATTTAAACCATTATTCACCAAATAAATGAAATGAAATTAAATCCTTCAAACTCCATATACTAATTAAAGTTGACTACTTTTTTACAAATTAAATTGTCATATTAATGATAAAGCAAAAGGCCTATTGTATATCATGCTGTTATAAAATCTATTTCATAATAACTATTCTTGATAAGAATTATAACACTTCAATCTATTCAAACTTAACTAGACGTAAAACTATTATTATGTATCGTTTTATTTTAATTGGGTTAATTGCCTTTATGGCACAATCCTGTATTGGTTTTTTAAGACCTATCGAAGATCCAGACTATACACCCGTGATTATGAGTAGGTCTACTTTTGAATCAGAAGTAGGAATGGGAAACCCTCAGCCCGTCGTTAATCCAGGTAAAATCTACATTTTTGGTAACTTATTATATGTAGGAGAAAAAAATAAAGGTTTTCATGTTTATGATAACTCAAATCCTCAAGATCCAGTTAAAATTAAGTTTTTAAGCGCTCCTGGAGCTACGGATATCTCTATTAAAAACAATGTTTTTTATATCATTCAAGCTACAGATTTAATCTCTATCACTCATGACCTTTCTTTTGATAGTTATATTACTTCAAAAAGATTAAAGAATGTATTTAACCAAAAAGTATCGCCTAATGGTTGGACACATGATTTAAAAGAGGATGAGATCATCATTGAATGGGTAAGAAGAGAAGACTAACTAAAAATTAAACCAAACATGAAAAATCTAAAAATTCTGATTTTAATACTTTTCACTTCCATTTTATTGAGCTGTGAAAATGGTGAAGGTGATCCTGTCAATAATCAAAATACGGGTCAAGGAGGTTCTTATGCCGCATTTACTATAGTTGGAGATTATTTATACGGTGTCGACAATAGTAATTTGAAAGTGTTTCTGATTTCAGAAGCTTCAAAACCTGTTTTGGTCAACAATGTTCCAGTAGGATTTAATATTGAGACGTTATTCAATTACAAGAATTATTTATTTATTGGATCTAATCTAGGTATGTATATTTATGATCTAGAAACTCCTGATTCACCAACACAATTGTCTTCGGTTCAACATTTCAGAAGATCATGTGATCCTGTTGTCGCCAATGATAGCTTAGCTTTTGTAACCTTACATGCGAATGCATCATGTGGAAATAGTGGAGTTAATCAATTGGATATTTACAATATTAAAGAACCTGAAAAACCAATTTTGCTTTCAACGCGTGGTTTGGCTTCACCAAAAGGACTAGGGTTGTATAAAAACTACGTCATTATTTGTGATGGTGACGAGATTAAAGTTTTTGATTATAACTACCCTAATGGTGAAACACAATTTGTTACTTCAATTAGTAAAATTGGCTTTGATGTCATAGTTAATGGCAATAAACTCATTGTTGTAGGTGATGAGATTTTAGACCAATATCAAATCATAGAAACTGACACAGGGTTAGATTTTAATCTAATTAGTAATATCAATTTTATTTAATACTAATGATGAACATCTAATTGTCATAATAAAGGTCATTGATGTATTTACAAACATTGATGACCTTTGTCTTTATAGATGAATTTTATACAAACTTCACAATTTTACTATACTAAAGTAAACCCCATTTAAGTGTATTAAAGTGAGGGTTTATCACTATTAATAACCGATTATCAATATGAACGATCAACATTACTTTTTTATAAAAGGAGTTGTTACAAGAAATGGTCACACTATCGATGCTGTCTATGGAACTGAAGAGGAAATTGATATTCCTGAACTGTACCATACTTTATCCCAATTAAAAATTAATATAAGTAAGATCAGAGAAATAAACATAAATGAATTAATTCATTTTACAGATCACTTAATAACAACTGATTTAAAAGCATTAAAAAATTTTTAAAGTGATTTACCAATAATGTGATTTACCAAAATAAAACTGGAGAAAAGGATTAAAGTACATAGCAAAATTAGCTACTGTCAACAAGAAAATGAATAAAAAACAAAATGGATCAACTAATCCTTCTTCAGTTTTATCAAACCTATTAAAAATCAAAAAGAGACATAGTAAGATAAGTCCTATTGGAAACATGAAATAAGAAGATCTGATTGTATATACTACTGGAAAAATCATGTCTTCATTTAGCATAACTACAGGATCAATACGTTTTAAAAGTTTTGTTCGAAATACAAACAACTCCTTATCTGATAAAACATATGCTGAATCACCCATATCTATACTAAAAGACGCTGTATAATCTGACCAAAGTAATACTTCATTTCCGCCATAATCTAAGGTCTGTTGATCATACACTCTAGTAGTGATTGTTTCTCTAGGTAAAAGAAAATCAAAAATAGTTAACAAAGTGACAAAGATAATTGTCAATGCAAAAATTACTTTCCGCTTTGATTTTTGTGGAGGTATTGCCTTCAAAAATAATAGAATAGGGTAGAGTACTTTTTGTAATAGTTGCATAATTTAGTATTTGATTAGCTTGCTTATTTTTTATAATACGAAATCAAATTAAAATTGTTCTTCACCACGATACATAAACATAGTATTGACCATAAACAGAAAGCTAAAAATGTGAGTGATGATTAAACAAGAAAATAAAACAGCATCAAAAACTCCATCTTCATCATCATATTTATTATAAAGTAAACATAGACTAAATAAAATAGTAAGGATGGGAGTAATGAAATAAGTAGTTCTCAAGTTATAAATAACGTTATATTGTACATCCTCACTATACATGATTATGGGATCAATACGACCAAATAGTAGCGTTTTGAATATAAAAAACTCACTTCCAATAAAATTAGTTTGATAGTAATTGCCTTCTTTTACATCAATAATAAAATCTGCAGATCTCTCAGTTCTCAATAATAAACTTGTTTCCCCAACATATTCTTGATCATATACATAGATGTAATCATTAGCTCGAGGAAGAATAAAATCAAAGATTAATAGAAAAGCTATTAAGAGTGAAAATAGACTTGTGAATATTTTAAGCAATGATTTTTCCTCAGGAAAATAAGAAGAAATTTTTAATGTAAAGTTGTTCAGTTTATTTAAAAGCTCCATTTTAATCGCCAATTGATTTGAGATCCCCCTTGACCATATTGAGAGTCTTCATCTCCAAAAAAGAACATTCCGAAGACTAAAATCTCAAAATTATCACTTAAGGAGGTCGTTGCATTTCCACCGATGTAATAAGAACCATCATTACTATTGACTATACTATTTACTCCTAATCTTGTAAGAGGAGTAAGTTGATATTGGACTTCATTGAAAAATGCAAATCGACCAATACTTAGTGTTTTTGGAGTCAATGGCATTGTAGGATCTATAGCTCCAACGGGAGAAGTAGCACCTGCACTGTTATAAATTGTTTCGGTATGAAGATACAAAGAATTTGTGAAAGTGTAATCTAGTGAAATATCCATCACTACAGATGGGTCTTCTCCTGCATAATCTGGATAAAAGAAAGTACCTTCTCCTTTAAAACCAGCTCCTCCAATTTGACCTTCCCAACCCCAACCTAAATTGTAATTTTCTCTAACATAACCTGCTAGAAATTGAAAATCATATTGCCATAAATTCGTCTTATAAAGTGCTGCCACATTGTAATATTCAAATTCATTGGAGGGGGAAAAAACGACTTCAATAGAACTAACAGGGCCTAAATAGTTACGAATTAAAATGGCGTCAGCACCAGGTCTTTCCTCATAATCAAAATCAAAGAAAGAATAAGTATTAAATAAATCATTCGGGTTCCAAACCATTGTTACCCCCCAATTGATACGTTGACGACCAACTCGAACTTGCCAATCACCAGATGAATAATCAAAATAGAATCGATCAATTTGAGAATTTAGAACATATGAATTTCCCTCTGCCCAATTGTAAGACATATTAAAAGCATATTGGTCTTGACTAGCAAACTGTGCTGGATAATCAATACCTAACTCAGAGGAAAGGGAAGGGCTAGCACCATAAATTAAGCGATTTCTTCCTTCAAGTGCGACTGTAATTTTATCAGAAGCATAATATTTAAAATTGAGTCGATTATGGAATAAATTATCAATCAACCATTCATCTTCTACATTTTCAGGTAGATTGACAGTTTGCATGTATTTTAAATACCCACTAGCGACAAAATTTTCTTTGAACTTGCTGGTCTTTTGCTCTTCTTCTTGTGCAAATAGTAAGGTTGGTAGTAAAAGTAAAAAAGGTAGTAAGCTTTTTTTCATTTTAATAAAAAGGAGTAGGAATAGTTATCCAAACCCACGACCGAAGCCGTGGGAAGTAGTTATTTATTTGGCATCAATAATTTTACCATCATCAAATTGAATCACTCTTTTGGCTCTGTCCATGACACGTTGATCGTGAGTGGCAATTACAAAAGTGATATTTTCTTTTTCATTGAGGTGACGCATGATGTCCAAAAGATCTGAAGTAGCTTTTGAATCTAAATTGGCTGTTGGTTCATCTGCTAAAATCAATTTTGGTTTTGACGCTAAAGCTCTTGCGACAGCCACACGTTGTTGTTGACCACCCGAAAGTTTCGTGGGAAACTGTTTGCCTTTGTCTCCGATACCCACTGCTTCCAAAAGTTCCTTTGAACGTTTGGCTCTTTCTGCTTTTGGTTTACCTTGAAGCTCCATAATGAATTCAACATTTTCCTCAGCTGTTAATACTGGCATTAAAGAATAATCTTGAAAAACAAAACCAATATTATCTCTTCTGTATGTGATCATATCAGCAGAAGAGCGATTATGTAAATCTGTTCCATCGATTAATACTTTACCCATCGTTGGGGTATCTAATCCACCAAGTATATTCAGAAATGTAGTTTTACCACATCCAGAGGGACCTACAACAGCTGTAAATTCTCCTTCTTTTATTTCTAACTCCACGTGATTCAATGCGTGCACTGGAATTGTATCTGCGTTATATGTTTTGACTAAGTCTTTTATCTTGATCATCTTAGTATTTTTTTAATTAGGAAATAGAGTTTGCATTGCTGCATATTGGTTAGATTATCCTTTATATCTTACCGCTTCGGCAGGGTTTAATCGAATCGCCCTAAATGCCGGAGGCAATGCCGAAACTATTGCAGTAAATAATATCATTAAGAATAAAGTAGTGAAGGAATCTGGCATAATTGGATATACAATATTGTTGAATCCTGCAATTGCACTTTCTGAATATTTAAGACCATGAACGCCATAATATTCAATCAACCCAACAGATAAAAGAGCACCAACCAAACCGCCAATCAAGGAAATATAAATGGTCTCTAATACAATCATCAAAAAGACCTTGGCTCTATTTAAACCTACAGCCATTAATACACCTAACTCTCTAGATCTTTCCCAAATTGCCATTGTCATTGAATTTAATATCCCAAACCCTAAAGCGAAGAGAATAATACCTAAAATAATGTAACTATTTGTATTACCTGTTTCTGCTAGCGTACTTAACTCAGGTTGAATTTCTCTCCAAGTTTGAATATTTAGATCTTTCTTTTGAATTTCTTTTTTAAGAAGATTTCTTAATCCTTCTGGACTTGAACCACCTTCGATAGAGGTCATTGCTATTTCATGAATGAATTTTTGTCCTGCATTTCTCCACATATCTTTTGATTGTGTATAGGCAACTGTTTTATCGAAATCAGGAGAACTAGTAGCAAAAATTCCTGCTACTCTATAGGCGGTATTTACCATTTCATTATTAGGTCCCATATAAGCGATTACAATTTTAGAGCGAATTTTCACCTTCAATTTTTTCGCTAAACTTTGCCCGATAACGATTTGATTTTTTCTTTTTCCCTTAAAATAATCACCTTCTATAAGGAAGTTTTGAATTTCCGTTACATCCTTTTCTTTATTTGGATCCATACCAATAATCTTAATGCCTTGACTATCGTTGGCAGATGAAGCCATACCATTAATAATAACTCTTGGTGAACATCCTTTTGTCAAGGAATCATTTTCTGCTATTTTGACTATAGCTTCATAGTTTCGGATAGAATCTTTAAAACTATTGTTGACTTCAAATCCTTTCTCATGAATTTGTACATGTGCTAGATCTGTGATCAAAGATTCCTTAATCTTCGATTCCATCATGCCGTTGATAAGCGCCATAGTGAATATTCCACCAAGAAGACCAACAGCAATTGAAGCGATGAGAATACCACTTCTCATTTTGTTTCTCCAAACATTTCGCCACGATATTTTTGTAATCATCATTGTTTTAAATGTTTAAGAGTGAATTGCTTCAACTGTTTTTAATCTTGCTACATGAACCATCGGATAAATAGTACAAATGATCATGATAAATGCCATCAATAATGCTTGTGGCCAAATGATATCAAAGCTTGCTGTAAATCTCAAGATCGGTTCCATACCCATTTTAGCCATTGCATCACCTTTTGCTCCGGTAATATGTATTGGGTGGTTTTCCATATACAATAAGATAGGTAAACCTGCGATAATTGAAGTTATTATCCCTATTAATCCAATAAATAAAGATTCTTGAAGGAGCATACTGTAAATTTTTCTTTTGACCATCCCAACTGCAGTCAGAATTCCAAATTCTCGTTCTCTTTCAATTGTCATCATGAGGATAGTACTGAAAATACCGAAGGCAATGACGATATATAAGATGTAGATCATCAATTTTCCACCTTCTCTATCTGTATCAATCAAATTGACCATCTCAGGTGATAATTCATCCCAACTCATGACTTCATATTTTTTGTCATCCAGCTTTGTTCTTAAAGCAGTTACAGTTTGATATATTTTTCGAGTATCCTTAACGTTTAGAATGTAAGCATTCAACATATTTGGTGCAGATACAAAATACTGAACTGTAGGCAAAGTCATATAGATGACTTGATTGTTCATTTGTGGGTTAGGATGCTTAATTATTCCTTGGATTTTGAATAGTTCTGCTGCACTTGCACCATGATAACCTTGACCTAAAAGTGCGAGCGTATCATTGACGGTAATACCTAAGTAGTTGGCTAAACCTTCGCCAATAATGATATTTTTACTGTCTTCTGATAAATAAGTTCCTTTTACCATTTTGGAAGAAAGGTTACTTAATTGATCTTCTCCTTGAGGTTCTGTTCCAACAACCATAACACCTTTTGTTAGTGTATCTGTAGCTGCCATTGCATATGTTTCTAAGCGACCAAAAGTACCGGAAACATTTTCATCTGATAATATCTCATCTCTAGTTGCTTTGGAATCTTCCATCAATTTGTTGATTGATTTGTCATTCCAAAATCCTTGTTGATGCACTTGAGCATATCCCATATAGAATCGGGCAGCGGTATCAATCATTTGCCCATAAGACCCTTCTTGTAGAGAACGCATCAAAATTGCTAAGATAACAGCGAAGAAAATCGAAGAAATACTCGTAATTGTTCTACGTTTGCTTCTCCAAAGATTTCGCCAAGCGATTTTAGTAATCATTGTAGTTAATTAGTACGTTAAATTATCGAACTCTTTTCATGTTTTTCTGAGTGAAGAAATTCTCGTTGATCTTTTGGTTGAATTTTGCATCATTATAGATCATCACCGTTTTCTTTCCTTCTTCGTCTGCTGGAACCATCTCCATTCTTGATGGCATTTTTCTACCACCCATTTCTTTTACATCAAAGCAATTCAAGGTATTGACCAAATACATATCCTCATCAAAGTTTTCTACCTTCATTTGATTATAAATACCATCCGTAGTTACCCAAACCAAAACTTTACCCCAAACAACTGCAGCATCTTCGTGAGGAATCATTTCTATTTTGTAACATTCATGACCATTGACTGTTTCTTTACCTAATAATTTATGGCTGTAATCTTTTACAACAGAGGCACCTTTCATTAAATCATCATTGGTAAAATCAGATCCCATCCATGCCTGTGACATCATTGAAGGAGAAATTTTAATAGTTCTCTCAATGCTTGGAGTCCAAGACCACATTTCTTTATACCTTTTTAAAGATGCCGATCCTTTATCTTTTGCAGGTGATGTAATTAAAACTAAAAAAAAGTCATCTGTACCTTTAGACCAAGACTTCATTTGCATTGTCCTTGTCCAATCCGGTCGGATAACTTTCATTGTCATGTTAATATAGCTACTTTGTCCTCTTTGTTGTTCTTGCATTTTAGCAATAATCTCGGAGGCACTTTCTTGCGCAAATAATTGTGTTGAAAACATTACACCTAATAGTGCAACGAATAAAGTTTTCATTGTTTTCATATCTATTTTAATAATGAATTATATATCTGATTGAATATTTGTTCCATTTTTTTGATCGGCTCCTCATATATATGTGTAAATGAAAGTAGACCATGACCTTCAGCACAGGAAATAATCAGTAAAGCAGAAGTTATAGGAGATAAATCCTTGTTTAAAACTCCTCTTTCTTGATCATTCATGATTGATTGTTGGATTTTCTGATTGAAGGTATTAAAGTAACCTTTTGATACATCAAGCACTTCTTTTTCATCGCGTACAAAAGCAAGCATACTAATGTATAAATCGAAAAAATTATCTTCTTGATTATCATGATTGTCAAAGAATTGTTGAAACTGTTGAATAATCATTTGTAAGGCATCTTTCAAAGGCATTTGTTCTATTGGAGCAGATAAAATCTCATTTGACATATTTCCCCAAAAAGAAATAACAGAAGCAATCATCAATTCTTTTTTACTAGAAAAATGATGATAAACAGCACCTTTTGACAATCCAGAAGCTTTTATGACTTGATTTAAAGACACTTTTTCCATGCCTTCCTTTGCAAATAATTGAAGTGCTACTTCTATAATATGTGATTTAGTATCTTTCTTCATTGTTTAATCTTAATCAACAAACCGACCGGTCTGTACAAATGTAATATAATAAACGATTAAAATCATAAAAGGTTGAAATAATTTTAATTGGATATAATTAGTTGTTTATAACGTATTGGAATTTAGTGAATTAATACAATTTATAGAGATTGAATTTGAAGAATAAAAAAAGGGATTGCATAACATGAAAGTTATACAATCCCTTCTTGGAATAGTATTGTTTTACTAAAATATATTCTTAGCTATCTTTTTGATCACTTTTGAAATTTGGTTTATCATCTGGATTTTGACCAATTGCATTTGTAATCGTAGATACAATTTCATCTACAGAAGCATCGTTCGAGAATTGAATAGGTTCTTTGATTTTCACTTTCAATTTCGTACCTCTTTTCTTAAAGAATAATCCTTTTTTATCAAAAGCTCTTCTAAAACCATCGATGACAATAGGTACAACTACTGGATTATAACTCTTGATAATATTACCGGTACCTTTTCGTACAGGTGCATACGGACTAGTTGTTCCTTGAGGGAAAGTTACCAACCAACCTTGATCTAAAGCTTTTTTGATTTTCAAAGGCGCTGAGATATCTGCTCCTCTTTTCACATCCTTACCTTGTGCTCTCCAAGATCTTTTTACAGTAACGGCTCCAGCAAGTGAAAAGATTTTTGGAATCAATCCACTTTGTTTCATTGTTTCCTCAGCTGCTACATAATATGTATTCACTCTCGGACTCAACATGTATATAGGAAGCGGTGCAACTCCTTTTTTGAAACCCCATTTTGCGCTAGCAAAAATGTGATAAAAAGAAATTACATCAGTATAATAAGTCTGATGATTAGAAACGAATAATACATTATTCTTTGGTAAGTCTTTTAAAACTTCCATTCCTTCTACTTGAAGATTATTGTGGAGCTTTAATCTTGGGTAAGTTAAAGCAGCAAGTCCACCAATGATCATTCTCTTCAGAAAAAGAATATTACCAAAATTATCTCTTCTGATTAGTTGAAACTTTTTCTTCTTAGTACTAATATCTTTTGTTTCCTTGAAAACGTCTGTAATTTTTGTGTCCTTGTTCCCTTTTTGATTTTTCATATTACCTAACGATAATTATTCTAACTGTCTGATTATAATGGATTAACGCAATGAGTTCTGTTGTAATAAAAAGTTATTTTACTCCTCGCTAAAACTAGGTTTATTACAATTATACGAAATTATTAACGGAATGATCGAGCTTTTTTTCTCAGAACTTACGTTAAAGGATTAGGAATGCTTGTAGCTTATTAAATTATAGAAGGTTTCATTCATTTATTAACGAAAAAAATTCTTAAGAAATGTTTATGAAAAGCAATTTTGAAAAAAAAATGCTTGAAAAACGCTTATTAAAACTCTTTAAGGATTCTATTTCAATGTTTTAGTGGGTAAATGCTTGTCTGTTTCAAATAATAGAGTTACATTTGCAGGCATTTCGAGGTAAAAACAATATCGAAGAGACAATGTACGCAATTGTAGAAATAGCAGGACAGCAATTCAAAGTAGAAGAAAATAAATATATCTATACTCATAAGTTAGACTCTGAAGAGGGTGCAGCAGTTGAGTTTGATAAAGTTCTTCTTGTTGATAACGCTGACAACGTATCAGTAGGAGCACCAACTGTAGAAGGTGCTAAAGTGACAGGTAAAGTACTTGGTCACGTGAAAGGCGAAAAAGTTATCGTCTTCAAAAAGAAGAGAAGAAAAGGATACAGAGTGAAGAATGGTCATAGACAACACTTCACAAAGGTTCTTATCGAAGGAATCTCTAACTAATTGATTTTAGAAATCGAATCCATAACGATAAAAAGACATGGCACACAAAAAAGGAGCTGGTAGCTCGAGAAACGGTAGAGAGTCGGAAAGTAAACGACTTGGTGTGAAAATTTTCGGTGGATCAGCAGCTAAAGCTGGTAATATCCTTGTTAGACAACGTGGTACTACTCACCACCCAGGTCTTAACGTAGGAATGGGAAAAGATCACACTTTATTTGCACTAGTTGACGGAACTGTTGAGTTCAAGAAAAAGAGACTAGGAAGATCTTATATCTCAGTAATCCCAACTGCTGAATAGTAAGTAGGTTTATTGAAGATAAAAAGGTTCAAACCTATATGATTGTAGGTTTGGACCTTTTTTTGTCAAACTTCTTGAAGCAAATTGAAATGTTTTGAGAATTTTTTGCGTTATTGATATACTCCATAATTAATAAAATATTCTAAATTAATGTTACTACCTACGCTTAATCTGTAACATTTGGTTTATTTTAGCGGAAGTATTTCAGTATCTAAAAAGAGAAGTGATTTTCTCGTATTGATAAAGAGAAAAATTGGATGATTAAGGATTGTGTTACAGTTTGGCGTGAATGTCTAAACATTATTAAGAATGAAATCTCTACGCAGAGTTTTCATACGTGGTTTTTACCAATAAAACCCGTTAAACTGGAAAATAATGTCCTTACAATTGCAGTACCTAGCCCTTTCTTTTACGAATGGCTAGAAGAATATTATGTACATGTTCTTAAAAAAGCGATTGATGCTGTATTAGGTCCTAATGGTAAATTAGAATATTCAATTATGGTCTCTAGAAGACCTAAGAATGCCCCTTTTACAGTACAAAGAAGACAACAACCACAACAACCTAATCCTAACAATCAAGGGTATGATCCTTATGGGAATAATTATAATAATGATCCATATGGCCAACAACAAAACCCTAATTTAAATCATCCAAACCAACAACAATATGGCAATAATGCTGGTGGATATCCTCCACAGCAACCTTCTCAACAACAGCCTCCTCATTATCCGAATAACCCGGTAAATCAGGAACCTGTTAACTCTATGCAAAACCAAAATCCTAATGTACCTCCATATCCTTCTAATCCTAATCAACAACAGGATGGAATGTATGGTCATAATGATTCGAGAGATTTGAATGAACCTTCTCGTAATCCTATGAATGAAGATACATTTGGTGCTAATTCGGTGAAACCTCAGTCGCCTTCTCCTATGGGAGAGCCTGAAAATGATCCGCTTCCAAAAAACAATCCGCAAGGTTGGAGAGAGAACCCTCAAGTGAATCCCTCTTTCAATAACCCGAATGAAAATAAAAACGATAACCTAGGGGCTACCCAAAGTAATCGTTACCAAAATCCTCCTCAATACAGAAAGAGTCAATCGCAGCAGATGCCGCAATATAGGTCCTCTTCTGCTCCAAAAAACAATCCAGAGGAACAACCTCGCCCGTATATGAATATGGGTAACGAGAATCCAGCTGGATTTGTGGATCATTTTAGAGTACCTAATGCTCAAGAAAGTTCGTATAGAGATTCATATTTGAACCCAACTTACACTTTCGAAACGTTTATTGAGGGAGATTGTAACCGCTTGGCACGTTCAGCAAGTATTGCGATTGCACGGCGTCCAGGTGAAACGGCTTTTAACCCGCTTGTAGTATATGGTGGTGTTGGTTTAGGCAAGACACACCTTGCACAAGCAGTAGGAAATGAAGTCAAAAGAAATGATGCTAGTAAGTTCGTTCTTTACGTTACTTCCGAACAATTTACAACTCAGTTTATTGAAGCACTAAGAAATAATAACGTTCAGCAGTTTACAAACTACTACCTGCAAGTAGATGTTTTAATTGTGGACGATATTCAATTCTTAGCAAAAAAGGAAAAGACTCAAGAGAACTTCTTCCATATATTTAACCGATTACATCAAAACGGTAAACAGATCATCATGACGACAGATAGACCACCGAGAAGTTTGGAAGGTTTGACTGATCGTTTATTGTCTCGATTTAAATGGGGATTGACTGCAGATATTCAAAAACCTGATTTTGAGACAAGAATTGCCATTGTGAAACAAAAACTAATGGCTGAAGGTGTGAATGTACCTGATGATGTAGTGGAGTATTTATCTTATAATATTGATTCCAATATCAGAGAGCTTGAGGGAACATTAGTTTCTTTATTAGCAAACGCTTCCTTAATGCAAAAGGAAATTGATTTGGATATGGCTAAAAATGCCTTATTGAATATTGTAAGAAATACTGAAAAAGAAATTACGATTGATTTCATTCAACAGATCGTGTCAGAGTATTTTGGTATTTCTGTAGAAGAATTGAAATCTAAAACACGTAAGAAAGATATTGCTCAAGCAAGACAAATTGCAATGTATTTCTCTAAAGAATATACAAAAGAGCCTCTTAAAACAATTGGTAATCAATTTGGTGGTAGAGATCATAGTACTGTAGTACATGCAAGTAAAGCAGTAACAAAACGTACAGCTTCAGATTCTCTTTATAACAGAATCTTAGAAGAACTACTTGACCAAATGAATATCAAAAGTAAAGGGTAACCTACTTTTTTTGAATCCCATTTTTTTATGATAATCCTATAATTCAGTGGATAAAATTAGATTATCAGATACAAACAAGCTAGTCATCACACAAGTACTAGCCATCCTTTTTCTGTTTATTGGTTTTTACTTTATTGATTCCGCAAGAAAAAAATCCTACGAAACAGATATATGGCATGTTGTCTCTAGTGAGTCCATCACATTAATAGAGATGAAACATCCAGAAAAGCTCCAATCTTACCTTGATTCTTCAGAATTTATCAATGCATTAAAAGACCTTGAAGGAGGGAATAATGCAATGAATACCATGAGTGATTTATTAATTTTGCTGGATTCAGCAACACAAAATTCACTACTTGGTGTCAAGGATAACGTATACCTTTCTATAAATGCAACTGGAAGTAAATCATTTTCTATGTCTGTTTATCTTCCAATGGACGAAAGGGTATATTTAGACCCCTTTTCAGAATTAGCATTTCTTGATGAAAAACAATATACAAGGGAATACAAAGGGGTAGAGGTACACGAATTTTCTTTCGGAAATGAACAACTTAGTATTGCTAAAATTCGAAACTTTTTGGTAGCATCTACGGATGCACTCTGGATTGAAGAAGCAATCAGAAATAATGGAGAAAAATTTTATGATAACTTCTATTTTGGAACGCTAGATCAAGAATTGTCACCATTAAATGACAAAGTAACTCTACCTGATGGTTTAAAAATGTGGATTAGACCATCTTCAGTGTATCATTGGTTTAATAGACTTACTGATCTTGGTACAGAAAATCCATTTCCTTCTATTGAAAATTATTCTGATGGAATGATGGTCGAAAAAGTGGAGGAAAATAAAAATGAACTTTCAGTACAAAGTACCAATAGAGTTCCTTCAGATTCCTTTTACCATAAAATACAACCCTCTTTAAAAAGTGAGAATACATCTGTTTATAAATTAATGACAGATGATGTCTCTTTCTTTGAGCAATGGTATACAGATAACTTCACTGAGTTTGCAGCTTTGTCTTTAGACTACTCAGAAGCTATTGGTGATGAAAAATCAGGTAGTGCTATTCGTACTTTCAAAAAGAATGGTTTTGATGTAGGCGAATTAGTTGATCAAATCAATGGTGATGTTTTAAAAGCGACATTCATCAATGTTGATGGAAGTAAATGGAAACATCTGTATGGATTTGGTTTAAAAAATACGGTTGAGTTTGATGTAGTTCTTGAAGATCTTAGAAAAAGTACAGAAGAAAAATCAATTGATAAAGTTAAACTTATCGGTTTAAAAGGATTTACAATCTATGGCTTTCCTACAGGTAATCTATCTGGTGCTTTAGCAGGTGTTCACTTTAATGATCCTCAAAAGTATTCTTATGTGGTAAGGGTTAATAATTATATGATGGTATCAGGTGACCTTCCTACACTAACTCAATGGTTAAAAGATTGGCTTATTAAAAGAAGATGGACTTCTCAAAAAAGATATAATGTCTTGATAAAATCATTACAAGATAATCCATCAGAAGGAAATATAGTTTTCAATACTGAAGCATCTTGGGTAGGAATGACACATGCACTTTCTAAAAGTCATGCAAGTTATCTAGAAAAACATAAACAATTAATACTTGGTTTAAACTATCAAGTTTGGGCTTTAAACAAAGGTACGTTTGAAATCAATACACTTTTCGTTGGAAAGTTTAGAGATGATAAACCCAAGACAACTAAAAAGATTTTATCCTTGGAAATGGGTGTAAATCTTGCAAAATCACCGATTATCTTAAAAGATATGTTGGGGAAAGAAGAAGGAGTATTAATTATTGATAAAGAACATATAGTTGAAGGTTACAATCTTAAAGGAGATACGGTATTTTATCATGAATTTGATTCTGTGATTAAAGCTGATCCTGTTGTAGTTTGGCCAATGAACCAAAATTCACCTTCTTTATTCTTAACGCAGAATAATAAGGTTTTACATATTAATAGAGAAGATAGCTACTTAGAAGGGTACCCTGTAGATCTTCCAATTTATTCTCAAGTTGAATTTACGAAATGGTTACCTTGGCACCTAAGAGGCAGTAGTGATTTAATTCAAAATACTGATGGCGTATTGTTGTCTGTTGACACTTTAGGAAATATCTATGGTCTAGATCGTAAAGGTAAACTTCAAGGTTTGTGGCAACCTCAAAAAACATTAGAAAGACTAGCATTAGAGCCACAAACGTTCCAGTCTAATGGAAAAAATTATGTGGTTACTTTATCTAAAAAAGGTAAGTTGATTGTCTTTACAGAAAAAGGAGAATATGCCAAAGGGTTTCCAATGCTATTTAGGGAGTCAGTATCTCCTCAACTTTTTGTCACAGAAGATGCCACACTTGAAAAATCAAAAATTACCTTCATTACAAGTATTGGAGATATTGTTCAAGTGAATGGTAAAGGGCAAGTATTACGAAGGGATAAATTAGGTGACCGTGCACATGGAAGATCTTTTGATTTACTAAAAGATGAGGCAAGGAGTAGATCTTGGATGGTCATGGAGCAAATCTATGGTAAAGTTCAAGTAAGAAATAGTTCAGGTAAAGTAGTTTTCAAACATCGTTTTGAAGAAGAAGAAAAAGCGATAGGACAATATTTCGATTTTGGAATTGATGCAGAGTTAATTTGTATTACATTCCCTAAAGCAAAGAAAACGTATATTTATTATTTAAATGGAAAAGCTTTTGTAGAAAAACCATTTATTAATAATAGAGAAGTGAAAATGTTCTACGATTCTTCGATACAGCAATTTATTTTCATTACTTCCTATCAAAATAAGGTAGAAATTCACACAATTGATCGTAGAAACTAATAGAAATCTAAAATACTGTTAATCTACACCTAAAGATCAATGATTTGTATATTTTTGTAAAGTCAAGAGTTGTTGACTAATAATTAAGACATTAAGATGATTAAGAAGATATTCATATTCGCACTTGCTTCAGTTACATTTTTTGCATGTAGCACAAAGAAAACACGTACGAAAAAAGAGGCGAAAAAAATTGAAATGGGAACTGATGTTCCAGATTTTACTGCCTATAATATTGAAACTTTACATACTGAAGAAGCAGTTCCTTCAAACCGTTTGAAAGCAAAAGTACAAATGCGTTATAAAAACGGGAATGAGAGATACCCTCAAGGAATTGATATTGTAACATTTTCGAAAGAAGATGGCAAGGAGGAATCACATTTAGTAGCAGATAGTGCGATCTATACAGCTGACAGTACTTTATATACTGTTTATGGAAATGTTGTATTGGATGATTATCAAAAAGGTCAAAAGTTAGAAACAGATACTTTACATTTCAATAAAGAATCTGGTGACATTTTTACGGATGCAAAAGTGAAAATGACAACTGAGACAGAAATTATTTATGGTAGAGGTCTAAGAGCAAATCAAAACAACCCTGAAGAATATTATATCCAGGATATTGATGGTTATGCTGACCCTGAATAAATAAAGCAATAAAAAAGAAAAATGATAAAATCTATATTGGTAGCACTTGGTGCTGCCTTTTTCATTATTGGGGTACACCAATCTTTTATGGTGGGCATTGCCGCAAGTTATTGGTTGTTCACTTTGTCAGGAATTTGTTTTTTAGGTTTGCAGCTTATCAACAAAAAGGGAGAGGAAGAAGAATCGGAAGAAGACAAAAAAGCTTCTCCATCAAAAAAATCTAGAGGTAAAAAGAAAAGAAAAAAATAATGAAAGAGTTAATTCTTAGAGAACTGAAGTTCTTCACATTTTTCGTGATTGGATATATACCATTCTTTTACTTTGTAATGTTTGTCATCCAAGAAGAACCAAAATATGCTTATTTCTTTCAAGGAATGATCGTTGCCTTTATTGTTACATATGTCGTGAAATTCATTTTCATGATCATGAAAAATATAAAGTAGATCCAACTCATAGAAATCGTCAAAAACATCCATCCAATAAAAAATACTGAAGATTAATAAAATTAATCTAGCTTTTAATTGCTTTACTACTTCATAGACTTTAACTTTTAATAGTGAAAATTAGACCCTTTATCAGAGTCATCTGATTACTACTTAACTCGATAGACAATTTTTAATCCATGAATGGACTTTATATAGAATACTCTTGGTGGTGGATGTTTTTTAGTATTCTGCTTTGTGCAGGTGCCACCTATCTGCTTTATACAAAAAAACAAGTTTGGACAGTAAACATTAATAGAATATTGATTGTTCTTCGTTTCTCTGCGTTGATGATCATAATGTTCTTATTACTTGATCCAATGTTCAAAAGTATTGAACGCTATTTCGAAAAACCGATCGTATCCTATATCATTGATAATTCTGAATCAATGACTGCAACAATTCCTAAAGAAAAATTGAATGCATCTTTAAGTGAAGTTATCGCATCTGCAGAAAAATTAGAAGACCAAGGTTATAAAACAAAATTCTATACTATTGATGGTGAGCAGGTTGAAAGTGAAGATCTAGCTTCTTTGGATTTTAACTATAAAGTAACAAACCTAAGTAAGTCTATTCAACGACTAGAAGAATTAAATGAACATGAAAATCTAGCTGCCATCACATTGGTGTCTGACGGTATTTTCAATCAAGGTTTTTCTCCATTGTACTTACCTTCAGTTGTGCCTATCTATACCTTGGGTATTGGGGATACAATTCCTCAAATTGATCTTCAAGTCAAAGATCTTTATACCAACCGTGTAGCTTATATGGGGAATAAATTCCCTATTCTAGCAGAAATTGTCAATGAGGGCTTTTTAGGAAAAGAAGTAGAAGTAGAATTAGTGAATCGTGGAAAGATCCTGGAAAGAAAAAGATATAAAATTAGCAATGAAAAAGGATTTGAACAGATAGAGTTTTTAGTAGAAGCCAAGAAAAATGGTTATCAAAAATATTCTGTAAATGTAAAACCTTTGGATGGTGAATTCTCTAAGGAAAACAATTCTAAGTCTGTTTATGTAGAAGTAATTGAAGGAAAAGAAAAAGTGTTGTTGATCGCAAATGCACCACACCCTGATATTAAAACAATTCGTTCTGCTGTAGAGAAAAACAAAAACTATGAATTGCATATCTATATTCCTGGTCTTAAAATGAAAGACGGAAAAGGGTATGATAAGAAAGCAAAGTATGACTTAGTGATTCTTCATCAATTTCCAAATGTCAAAAGAAATGCAGCACTTTTTTTACAAAAGCTAAAGAAAGAAAATATGCCTTTCTGGTATATTATCGGAGATAACACAAATATTAATACTTTTAATAAAATGAATTCTCTATTGACAATTCAAGGTTATAGAGGACAAAAAGATAAAGTAACAGCAGCTTTTGAGGATAAATTCACTCTGTTTACTTTCCCTAAGGAAAAGAAAGAATTGATTCATAAAATGGCTCCCATTGAAGTGCCTTTTGGTGAATATAAAATCAATGCCGGTAAAGTATTGGCAAATCAACAAATTGGTAGCGTGAAATCTTCTAAACCTTTGGTGATGATGGGAGAGGTAGCAGGAGTAAAAGAAGCTGTTTTCGTCGGAACAGGTCTATGGAAATGGAGATTACAAGAAGGTCTTTTACAATCAGAAGAAATGGCCGTAGATGATATGATTAGTAAGATCATTCAATATTTATCTACAAAGACAGATAAACGACGTTTTAGAGTCAATACAACTACTGCTGAATATTCTGATATCGAAGATGTGGTCATTGAAACAGAAGTTTACAATGATATCTACGAATCTATTTATGGACAGACTATTGATTTGGTAATTACTAATGAAAATGGTGAAAAGATGTCTTACACCTACCTCAACTCTTCACCTTATTTTAAATATCACATTACAGATTTGGAAGAAGGTTCATATAAATATGTTGCTTCCACTGAATTGGATGGTAAAAAAGAATATTCTTCTGGAAATTTTGTGGTGAGAGCAATGGAGTTAGAAGCCTTAAACCCAACAGCAAATTTTTCACTCTTAAGAGGCGTAGCTGATAAAACAGGTGGAGAATTTTATGATCAAGCTTCAATGAGTAGTTTTCCACAGCCATTATTGGATAAAAAATCACCACAGAGGATTCATTCCGAAGAAAAATATAAAGAGTTAGGTTCTAACTATTGGATTTTGAGCCTATTGTTATTAGTACTCATTGCAGAATGGGTATTACGAAAAATGCATGGAGGATTTTAAACAAAATATTAAAACAATATTTAATCTGTTTACGTTATTTCTGTAAGGTAAATATTTAAATAAATGGTCGAATATTTGTTTAAATTTATTTGGTGTAAATTTTACATTAAATCCAATGGAATCATAGGTAATTTAAAGTATTCATTTACTTTTGTACTGTAATTTATTTACACTTTTCGAAAAGAAAAAAACACTTTAAACATAAAATCAGCAAGTAGAATTACTGTAATTCATTATGCATTTCAACACATTAACCACAAAAGAGAAAGCGCTGAAAATTAATCTAGATCCATCCGTTTATGGATCTTTAGCTGAAATTGGAGCAGGACAAGATGTTGCTGCTAACTTTTTCAAAGCCGGTGCAGCATCAGGTACTATTGCAAAGACAATCTCTGCTTATGATATGTCTTTTTCAGATGCAATCTATGGTCCTGAACCTGGTGGTCGTTACGTTTGCCAAAGTAGAGTAGAAAGAATGTTGAAAAAGGAATATCGTTTACTTGGTGAGCGTCTTCCAAAACGAAAAGATGAAACAAGATTCTTCGCTTTTGCTGATACGGTTGAACAAATCAACTTTAACAGAACTAATCAAGGTCACGGTTGGTTAGGTATTAGATTTCAAAAAACTCCGAATACAGCACCTAATGAAGTTGTATTACATGTTGAGTTAAAAGATAATGATCCACTTTTACAGCAAGAAACAATAGGTACTTTGGGTGTTAACTTAATTTATGCTTGTTTCTATAAAACAGATGATGTTGACGAATTCTTAAGTTCTTTAATGGATGGTCTAAGTATTCACAAAATCATCGTGAATTATGCACGTGTAAGTGGCCCAGATTTCTTAGATGTTGATAATAGACTGTTGAGTTTATTATTGGTGAAAAACGGTCTAGCTAAAACGACAATGTTCGGCCCTGATGGACAAGTTGCATTACCTCAAGATTTCCTTTACAAAAAGAACATCCTTGTTCTTAGAGGTCGATTTAGACCTATTACAAAGGTAAATATCGATATGATGGAACGCTCTTTTGATCACTTCAAGAATGATCCTGAGGTAGATGAAAATAATATTGTAACAGTAGCCGAGTTAACTTTAGAAAACTTAAGGATTTCTGAAGATCGAAAGAAAGATGAGAAAGATTTCTTAGATCGTGTAGATATGCTTTGCTCTCTAGGTTACACTGTAATGATCTCAAAATACCAAGAATATTACCGTTTAACGAACTACTTATCTCGCTTTACAAGAGGTAAGAAAATTGGTGTAGCGGTAGGTATTTACAACTTAGAATATATCTTCAACCCTGAATATTATAGTCACCTTAAAGGAGGAATATTAGAAGCGTTCGGTTTCTTATTTGGTCGTAATATTAAACTTTATGTTTATCCGTCACTAAAAAGAGACCATATTCATGAAGGAGCAAGTGATGATGATTTAATGACAAGTAAATCTATTCATCTAGGAGAAGCACAAAAAGCACTTTTCCAAGCAATGGTAGACAATGGAAAAATTGAAGATCTTAAAGATTGTAACAAGGATAACCTTAATATCATCTCCGATAAAGTACTTGAATTAATCAAATCAGGTAGTAATGAATGGGAAGTTATGGTCCCTCAAGTGGTCGTTGAACAAGTGAAACAATATTGTTTATTTGACTATCCTTGTTCTTTAGAAGAGAAAAAGAGAATTGAGGAAGCTAGAACAGAATCTACAAGAAGGCGACAACGTAAAATTTTTGAGAAATCAGATGCTTAGTTTAATCATAAAAAAATGTCACTTTTCAAATTACTGAGAAGTGACATTTTTTTTAAATATGATATGACTTTGTAGTTGTCTTATTTCCGACTAGAATAGAATTGGTAAGTTCTCCGCCAATTCCACCAGAATTTTGAGCAGTTTTAATAATGTAACGTGCTTCTCTTAAGCGTTGATGTACAGCTTCCCAAACTGAACTTTTACTTTCAGTAGAGGTTGGTTCTTCTTCATAATACGATTGGAAATCTTTCTGTTGATAAAAGATTGGGAAAAGCATTAAGTTTGTATTTTTACTCACCTGTTGCCTTCTCAAATACGTAAATGAGTGACCAGAGTGCATCCACAAATAGTTTGTGAAAATATTACGGTCATGGTTCTTATTACTCTCTGTTTGAATCACACAAACATCAATTTGATAAGGACGTTTTAACTTTTTATTCAACTCCCATTCAATATATTTTTTCATTGAAGAAGGCTTATCTCTTAAGTCCACAGAGATTAATGTCAATTGGAAAGTAACCTCTAATTCTTCTGGTAATAATGCATCCAGCATGGGAATTAAGTTTTCATCCATTTCACCCAGATCTTTCAAAAGATAATTATCAATAATCACCATTGAATTGTGTGGATGTCTAAAACGTTCTAATTGACTCCATTTTTCGAAACGTTTTACCGCTCCTCTGTCTTTTGTGACATTATAAAGTGACCAATTAAACATAAATCCTGCTTTAGCTCTCACACGATTAGGATTCAATGTCATTAGTCCATATTTCTTTTCAATTTCCTCACATTCAGAGCTACTTTTATCTAAAAAGAACATCGTCTGAGGCATTGTTTTCTTACTTACATCTTCAAGTTGATCAAAAGCTTCCGCCTCACAACGTAAAGAAGATCCACCAGAAGAAGCATTTTTCAACATCTTCTTAATGTAAGGGTTTGTCTTACTCATCTGAGACAATTGCGTAGGATCTACATCCAAACGCAAGTCAGCCTGTTTGTTTAAAAATGAGTAAAAATCTAACCAAGTTCTACTCCATTCCATATCGTCCAACTCATCTTCTAGAGACGGTCGCTTTCTGAAGAACTCAGTAAGAGAATTTATATTCGCGTATGTTGTAATACGTTCCATAGTCTTGAATGATTAAAGTAGCAGAGTATCTAGAATTGTTTTAAGTGGAAAAGCTCAATCGCTATATTATCCGCTTCATCGAAGAAGCCCTCTCCAAATTCATTATCCAATTCTCCATCTTTTAGGATATTTAATAATGCCACTTGAGATTTTCCTTCTGGTACTCGCTCTGGGTTGTATAAGTAGTATATTTTAGATTGGTAAGGCGTGATTTTTCTTTTTGCCGTCCAATACTGTAGTTTTCTGATTAGGTATTCAGAGTGTGTTTCAATTAAAAAGTCAGTTTGATACCTCAATGAAGCATCAATGATTAAATCTGCTAGTTTAGATTGTAATCTAGGGTGAAGATTTGTCTCCGGTTCTTCAATCAATAAAGAACGATGATCATTAAGGGCAATTTTCAATAGAATAGGTAAGAGTTGAGAAATACCATATCCTAAATCAGCAAGATCTAAAGCTTGCCCTTTTTTATTTGTAATGATAACATCGGAGGCAATTCCTTTTACAGAATTGATTTGAATATCGTGTCCTATTTCAAATTCTTGGATCCATCGTCTGACAAACTCTTTAGCTTTCTCATCAGCATTTTTTCCAAATTCAAAAAGAAGATCACTTAATACATTTCCTTCCGTATGTAATAAAATTCTCTTCGTACTACCTCTTTGTGCTTCTAATAGACCAAAGTTGAAAAGTTTTCCACACGATTTGAAAACATGTTTAATTCCTTTTACTCCATCTTCCAGCATTTTCAAGAAGCCACTTTGTAATACTTTATCGATATTTACCTCAAAAAGCTTTGCATATTGCTCACTAGTCAATGGTAGTTCAGGAAGACGATCCAATTCTTCTAATGAATTGTAAGCAGGATTTAATTCTAATAACTTTCGATCTTCATTGTCCAAAAGAGGAGTATCTCTTAATAAGAAACCAATTGATGCCATCTTAAAACCACTTCCATCTTCTTTTCTTTCCGCAAGAAGACGAACCAAATCATTCTTTTTGAAATTATTGATTTTTTTGATTTTAGATTGATGTTCTGTCATATAGGCATTCATTCTAGAGCCTAACAATAACAGGACTTTTTTATGCGTGATCTCTGCAATAGCATTAATTAGATTTTCATCCTTAATGCCTAATTCTTTCTTTAATTTATCTTTATTGATGGCAAAGACTTTCTCAACTGGAGCATCTGTATTAAAGCCTGCTCCATATTCATATAGGTTTTGAAGATCAAAGAAACTTGTAAATACAGGAATCTCACCGTCTGTTTTAATATAATCTCCTCTATGTCCAGCAGCTAACAAATAACTATTGCCATTTTCACTACCTACATAATGTAAACTACCATTACTAAGTGGAGTGTAGATTAATTTTTTCTTACCAGTAAAGCGCTCGCTGTAAGCCAGTTCAATATGACAAAGTTTTCCTTCTTTACTATCGTAATGTAATTCTAGAAATAACCTTTCCGTGGTATTTAATCCAACAGGTTTGAATGTATACACAATATCTTTTGAGCTGATATTTAAAATATCTTTTACCAAAGATGACATTGGAATATCCATTTCTAGCCAAGAGACTAAAGCAGAACGTAATTCTTCAACGTCCGTAATGTCATTTTTTTCAATTACTTCCTTCCAACGATCATTATGTAATTTCGTTTCTTGTTCACTACGAGTAGGAGTGACCTTTGCTTCTGTGAGATGTTTCAGTTTTTTGATACCTCTTAATTCATGCTCACGATGTTTTTCGTACCAAGCTTTTTTGATAAGATCTGCAAAGAATGCACCTGATAAATTATTGGGTATCTTAATTCCTTCATCAAAAGGAATTTCTAATTCTTCAATTCTATAAATGATTTTTGAAGCCAATTCAAAAAGAGACTCAATGTTTCCTTCCGTAATTCTTTCTTCAAAAGCGATATGTAATAATTTATGCAGTAATTTTTTTACCTCTTCTGTACTTTCTATCTCTTTATTTCTTGTCAATTTTTGAATATGACGAATCATTAATTGTGCTCTGTGGACCAATTCTCCACGAAGAAAATACATCCAGTTTTTCCAGTTTGGAATCTGTAATAAGTCTTGAAAACTTTCTACATTTTCCAAATCTGCATATGCAATTGAAATACTTCTTTGCCCAAGCTCAAATCTTTTAAAAGGAGCATTACCAGGTTGTGGAGCAAATTCTAAAGTAAATTTGATTGGTTTATTCTCATCCGTATCGTGATTTCTAGCCTTTGAAATGTTACCAAGGTTATGGTAAGGACCTCTAAAGTCGAGCTCTTCCAATCTATTTTTGATACCATTATCTTGAAGTAATAACAAGGCTTTAAACAGTGAGCTTTTTCCACTACTGTTTGTACCTGTCAATACATTCAAAGGTGAAAATGTAAAAGTAGTACGGTCTTTGAAAACTCTGAAGTTTTCTAAAGTTAGGCTTTTGATATTGGCCATAATGAGGTTTATTAATCAGTCTATAATACAGAATAGATGTTGCTAGAGTGTATAAATATAAAGATTTAAAGGAATTGTAGTTTTCCTTCTTTTCAGGCTATTTATAGAAGAACTAGGCTAATACTGCTATTTAATCCCACAAATGTAAGATATTATAGACATTTAAACAAGTGTTAATAATTGGATTTTACATTGATGATCAAGAGTGGTGATCAATGTTGAGCGCTTTATTTTATGGAGCAGTGAAGTCAATATTTGCATGGCTTCCATCACAATATGGTTTATTGTTTGATGCCCCACATCTACATAAAGCGATTTGTTCCTGTTCCAAGTTTTTAGTTTTTCCTGCTAAAGTCATTTTCATTTTACCTTTTACTAAGACAGGGCCATTTGGTAAAACGGTGATTTCGGTGTCAGTAACATTAGATGCGTCAGAATTAGGAGGTGCATCTTCTTCAATTTTTAATGACAAAGCTTGTGAAGGGCAGTTTTTTACTGTAAAAATAATATCTTCTGTAGTACCTCCTTCCATATTGACCCAAGGACGTTTTTGTGGATCAAATACATTAGGTAAGCTGTTAAAACATTTTGTAGAATGAGTACATTTATCAGGTTCCCAAACTACTGTGATATCTCCATTTGTATATGTTTTTTTCATAAGTGTTGTTTTTTGGGTGAAAAAGATTGAGTAATCATGGAATATACTAAACATCGTCATTAGAATAAAGAATAATAACTGAAATTCTTAGAAGGAATATCATTTTATTAATTACCTTATAATGAAATGTTTAAAAAGCCATTTTTTATATGTATTATACTTTATCTTTATCTATTAAAGTGGACTAACTCTCTATTTTTACCCAAAACATAAAGTTTTAAAACACTAATTCTAATTGCGATTAACCAAAGTTCATCTCTTATGAGTGAAAACAATAAAAATAATAGACATTTATTTACATCCTTCAAACGTTTAGCAATAACTACATTGAGTATTCGTGAAGGATCTGACCCTGAAGCGACAATTGAAGGAATCCGAAAAGATATAAGTTTCAAAGGACATGCAGCCTGGATTTTAATTTTTTCAATTTTTATTGCCTCAATTGGACTAAATTCAAACTCTACTGCGATTATTATTGGAGCCATGCTTATCTCACCGTTAATGGGGCCAATTTTAGGTATTGGGACAGCTATTGGCATCCAAGATGTGGACATGATGAAACGAGCTTTAAAAAACTTAGGAATAGCTGTTTTTATCAGTTTAGCAACGTCGACTTTATATTTTGCGTTGACTCCTATTAATCTTGAACAATCAGAATTACTAGCGAGAACTAAGCCTACTATACTTGATGTTTTTGTTGCTTTTCTAGGTGGTTTATCTGGGATTATTGCAGGTTCGAGAAAAGAGAAAAGTAATGTAATTCCTGGTGTAGCAATTGCAACAGCCCTAATGCCACCGTTATGTACAGCAGGGTATGGATTAGCGAGTGGAAACTATAATTATTTCTTTGGTGCTTTTTACTTATTTTTTATCAATTCAGTTTTCATTAGTCTTTCCACTTTTATGGTGGTTAAATTTTTGAAATTCCCTGTGAAAACGTTCATTGACCGCAATCGCTATAAAAAATATAGAGGGCTATTAATTGCTTTTCTAATCGTTATAGTAACTCCTAGTGCTGTTATCTTTTGGAATGTAATTCAAGAAACACGTTTCAAAATTGCAGTTGAAAATTTCATAGCAGATAACACGCATTTCGAAAATAGTGAATTGGTAACCTCAAGGATCACTTTTAATGATACATTATCAGTAATCGATCTTTATTACATCGGTGAACCTATCACTGAAAATCAAGCAGTATTCTTAAATGAAATGATTCCAAGGTATGGATTAAATTCTAAATCTGATGAAATGATACCTCTGACACAAAGTACAGAAGTGAGAATTCATCAACAGGGTGGGCAAGATTTTGATATCAATGAAAAGTTTGAGAAATATAGTAATGACCTTCATTTAAAATTACTCAAAGATATTTATACGAAAAATGATGAAATTATTCGAGATAAAGATCTAAAGATAAAGTTATTGGAAAAACGTATTTATAATCTTACAAAAGCTCAGGCCGATACATTACCATTACAACAGATCTCAAAAGAATTAAAATTCCAATTCCCTCAAGTTCAGAAGTATTCGATTTCAGAAATTAAAGTTCAATCTTGGAAAGGAGATAGCCTAATGGTCAAAAAAAAACCTGTTTTACTTTTGAAATTTGATAATACAATCAATCCAAAAACAAAACAGGGGAAAGCATTGATACTCAAAGCTGAAGAATGGATTAGGATTCGTCTAAATGATCCAAACATCAAAGCAATGGTCTTTTAACTAGTTTTTACTCAGTGCTTCGAAACGTTTCTTTTTAAGTTGGAGTTGCCCAAACATGTACTCAATATCATCATTACTTTTGATAATATGATAAGAGATTGAGAAACGATTCTCATGAGAAGCTAACGCCTCATGTGGTTTGATTTTTATTGATGAAGGAAAGTGCCATACAGAAAAGTTGTATGAGAGATACTTAATCATTTGTACATTGTCTTTCATCTGATAAAAATGTTCAAAAATCTCTGGTTTGTTGAATAAGTAAGTGTACTTTTTTGAAAGCCAATAATAGTAGTCAGCCCAACTTTCAATCGCATAGTATTGATCATGCGCCTCATAATAGTCATAGACTAAATTTGAAGTTGAAAGGGAATCACTTTTACTTCCTCTACCCATAATATGCGGAGGAGGAGAGTCAACAAACGCAGAATAGTCGTCAAATTCATCTACTGAAATTTCTTTGTAAGATTCTGTTGATGATTGAGCTTGACATAACAAAGTACTGATAGTTAAAGTAACAATTAAAGTTAGTAATCGCATAATTGATTTATTTAGCAAGAGAGATAGATAATATTGTGTCTTTAATGTAATAAATTATTTACATTTATTTAAATATTTCTAAATATAAACACTTTATAATCTGTGTTTTAACAAAATATCCATCCTTTTATTATCAAAATACAAGGATGGATATTTTATTTATGAATATCGAAATGATATATCTGTTTTAATATGAAATCTTAATGATTAAATGTCTTTTGGTAAGAGTTTATTTAATATTACGCCTCCTAATGCTGCAATTGTTAATCCTGAAACTGCAATAGAATTGTAGATTGTAACCTCTTTAATTCCAATTCCAAGGACAAATATCAATGCTGCAATGATTAAATTTCTTGAATGCCCAAAATCCAATTTGGCAGAAATTAATGTTCTTACTCCCACAGCAGCAATCATCCCAAATAAAATAATTGATATTCCGCCCATAACGGGAACAGGTATAGTTTGCAGGACTGCACCTACTTTTCCGATTAAACTTAAAGCAATAGCAAATACAGCAGCTATTCTAATAACAGCTGGATCATAGACTTTTGTAACGGCTAATACTCCAGTATTTTCCCCGTAAGTAGTATTAGCTGGACCACCAATCAAACCTGCTACTATCGTTGCTAACCCATCACCTAACATCGTTTTATGAATACCAGGATTTTTGAAAAAGTTCTTTCCTACAACAGCACCATTGGTAGTAATATCTCCAATATGTTCTATGAAAACAACAAGGGCAATAGGGGCAATTGCAAAAAATCCTGACAATGTAAATTGAGGGATAGTTAAAATTTCATCAATAGTAGTACTTGAAAAACCGATCCAATTGGCATTATAAATAGCAGTGTAATCGACAACTCCCATTAATGCTGCAACTCCATAACCTACAGTTACAGAAATCAATATGGGCATTAATCTGAAGAAAGAATTTTTCAACATTGAAGAAATTACCATAGTTACAATAACTGAGAGAGAAATTAGAAGACTTTGATTGTCAAAAGCTCCGTCTTTGTAACCCGCCATATTTAAAGCAACTGGGCTAAGTCGAAGTCCGATTACCATTATTGTAGGTCCAATGACAATTGGAGGAAAGAAGGATTGAACTCTTTTTACACCAAATGTTTTTATGATAAAAGACATTAGAACATAAACCAATCCTGCACCAATAATACCAGCTTTTACAGCTCCCAATCCTTCACTTTTTAAGACTAAGCTAATTGCTCCAATGAATGCGAACGATGAGCCAAGAAAAACGGGGACTATTTTATTGGTAACCTGATGAAATATCAACGTTCCTATACCAGCTGCGAATAATGCTAATACAGGGTTTAAACCAGTAAGGAATGGAACGAGAACGGTAGCACCAAACATGGCAAGTACATGTTGAATGCCTAATAAATATTTTGTTTTGCCTGAAATAGAATCCATGATAATAATTAAAGTATCTACAAACTGCACAAAAGTAGAGAGTTCTATTTCAATTCACTGATGACATTCGTTGTTGTTTACCTGTGTTGAGGTTTATTAAATAATAAAGGTCACCTTCGTACAAAAGTGACCTTTAGAATTAAGCATTTGCTTCTTTTTTTAATGTTATTTCAGTGATTTCTGGATCCATTCCTATACGACCAGCGTATGCATGGTATCCAAAACCACGATTGACATAAAGTTTTTGTTTTCCTTTTTCATAAAGACCTGCCCATCTTGGATATTTATATTGAACAGGACTCCATTTAATACCTGGAATCTCAATGCCAAATTGCATACCATGCGTATGACCTGATAAAGTTAAGTCCATATCTTTATGATCTAAGACTTGTTCATCCCAATGTGAAGGGTCATGAGATAATAGGATTTTAAATGGAATTTCATCTAATCCCTCATTTGCTTTTTGAATATCTCCAAGTTGAGGGAAAGGCTTTAAGCCCCAGTTTTCGACACCTACAATACCAATTTTTTCTCCGTCTATCTCTAAAGTCCTATTTTCATTCAACAACAAGTCAAAGCCCATATCACGATTTCTTTGCTTGACAGTATCTAAGTTTTGAATTTTTTCAGTAGCCGAATTCCATTGTACATAATCACCATAATCATGATTACCTAATATTGAATACATCCCTTTTTTAGCTTTCAATTGTTTAAATACTTCGACCCATCCATCTGTTTCTGAAGCATAATTATTGACGAGATCACCTGTGAAAAAGATCACATCAGGTTCTCTGTCATTAATCATTTTTACTGCTTTTGCTACAGAATCGTGCCCCTTAGGAAAACTCCCAATATGAATATCTGAAATATGAATCACTTTTAACCCATCAAAAGCATCAGGAAGGTTATCAAAGGCCAAAGTTTTTTTGATTACCCTAAAGTTAAATCGTCCTTTTGTTAATCCATAAGCAAAAGCTCCAAGAGGAATTGTTGCTAATCCAGCTCCGACAAATGTCAAAAACTTAGTTCTTGAAATAGGTGTGCCACTAGGGTTTATTTTATCTTTTTCTCCAATAAAAAAGTGAATCATCTTATTGATTGCAAAAGTAATGTCATCAGCACCATGGAATATATTGAATACCAATTTTGTAGCTAAAGACATTAAAATAAAGGCATTAATTGTGAATATTGTATTGGTAAAGGCTGGGTCTCTAAACTTATCACTGTTTAAAACCATCCAGCCTAATGCTATGTAAATACCTGCACTTTCTAACCAAAATAATATAGTTGAAATTTGTTTGACAATGTTTTTACTATTCTCAGTAATTAGACGTATTCCTTTGAAAGCATATAAATCGATCGCCAATAAGATTGCGAAAGCTATACCAAGGAAAATTAAAAATCTGCTATTCATAGTATATTTTTTTGTTTGACACTTTTATCTGTTTAAACAACTATTATACTATAAGGTATAAACTGACAAATTGTCTTAAAGTTTTATTTATGTCCTAAAACTCTTTTAAAATAGGCTTTTAGGTAATCATTAGTGGGTTTAAAACGGTAATTCTGTTCTGTATATTCTAATGAACCATCTTCTTTTTGTGAGATATGGTATTCAAAAACAAACTTTCCTTGTTCTTTACCTCTCCATCCATCAAAAGTACCAAAGCGAAGATCGTTAATAATGTAATCACCATCTTTCTTATCTACGGTGTAAAAACCTTTTGTAATGTATTTAAGCTTCTCAATTTTAGGTTCTTGAGGCAACTCATCTAATAGCTCATGATGATGAGGATAATAGATAAAGTCAACCTTTTTATCTTCATCAAAAATAGAATAAAAACCAGTGTAATAACCTTCTTTGGTTTCAAAAGTAGTTGCCCAAAGCCAGATGTTTAAAGGTGTAGGTTTTGTTATAAAATCAGAATACTCAATATTTTCATCTGCAATATTTTCTTTAAATACAGTATTTGCCTTGTCTTGTAATATAAATCCTAACGCTAAATAAAGCGTGCTTATCCCCAAACCACAGTAATTCAATATTTGTCTTTTCTTTGAGTTTTTAGGTTGGAATAAAGCAAAGATCAACAATATCATAAAAGGTAATGTATAATGTGGGTCAACTACAAAAACTGTGTATGTGGCATATCCGTAAGGTGTAAAAGGAAATAACAATTGAGTACCCCAAGTTGTACAAGTATCTAATAAAG
Source organism: Flammeovirga sp. AWQ4_249 (assembly GCF_056161045.1). NCBI lineage: Bacteria > Pseudomonadati > Bacteroidota > Cytophagia > Cytophagales > Flammeovirgaceae > Flammeovirga > Flammeovirga sp. AWQ4_249. The sequence goes on along the minus strand of NZ_JBSWYJ010000023.1, from coordinate 5,747 downwards.
CATGAGTAAGGAAACCTAAAAAATAAAGTAATGTCCAATCTTTCCAAGTGTCACCATTTTTTCCTTGCCATTTATAGGAGAGGAAACCAAACAATGGAGAGGCTAATAAACAAAATAGAAAGGAATGGGTGATACTTCTATGGTACATTAATTTTTCAACTGCATCAAACCATGGAGAAGCAAGTACATCTAAATCAGGTATTGTACCAGCAATCGCTCCAAAAATAGCAGCTTTGAACCCTATTTTTCTACCTAAAACAGCTTCTCCAATTGAAGCTCCTAATACAACTTGCGTAAGTGAATCCATAAATAATTTGTTAAAATAAATTAAAATAAATGCACTTGTAATCCTCTGAAGTTACTAACACTGTGCACTTGCCATACTTTGTGAAATTCGGAGAAATAATTGTTATAATCTAATGTGAGGAAGTTTTTTTAAAAAAGTTTTATTAAATAAGTAACTTTTCAGGACATACATTTTTTAACTAAATTTTAAGAAGGAACCTCAACAACTTTTCAATCTAACTTATCTAATATTACTATGAAAATTAGACATTTAATCATTGCTAGTATTGCCGCATTTTCATTCATTGCGTGCGCTCAAGAAGAAAAAAAAGATGAAGCTGCTGAAGAAGTAAAATCTGAAGAAGTAGTGGAAGTAGTCAAAGAAGAAGTGGTAGAAGTAACTGCTCCAGATTCTACTGCAGTTGTTGAAGCAGATTCAACTGTTGCTGAAGAAGTGGAAGTTACAGAAGAAACTAAAGTAGCTGAAGTGAAAGAAGAAGTAAAAGAGGAGAAAGCTGCTGAATAATTATTTTATTCAAAAAAAAGAGGGTTGATTCATTTCAACCCTCTTTTTTTTTATGTTTTATTCAATGTATTAAATTGTTGATGAGAAAATTCTAGATTGTGGTTTAGCATCTAGCATTCTAGCATCCAAAGTCATACATATATTTCTTACAAAAGGACGTCCTTTTTCTGTTACTTCTAATTTATGCTGTTCAAGAATGACTAACTTATCATTGATCATTTCTTCAAGTTTTTCTCCTAAAGTCTGGAATAATGGGAAATGAGCAGTTTGTTCATCCCATGTAGTTTCAAAATGACACATGACATTTAATATGTGTTTTCTGACTAATAAATCCTCTTCAGAAAGAATATGTCCTCTATAGATAGGTAACTTTCCTTCATTCACGACAGCCTTATATTCTTCGACTTTTTTGATATTTTGAGCAAAAGAAGTCCATGAGTCAGAAATTGAAGAACATCCCAAACCAACCATTAATTGTGTATAAGTAGGAGCATAGCCCATAAAATTTCTATGCAGTGCTTTTTTAGAAGTAGCAATTGCCAAAGGATCTGTTGGTAATGCAAAATGATCCATCCCAATTTCTACATATCCAGCTTCTTCAAACATCTCTTTTCCTATTTCATACAAAGCTCTTTTTTCTTCATTTGAAGGAAGGTCTTCTTCAGAAAAGCCTCTTTGGCCTGGAGCAGTCCAAGGCACATGAGCATAGGAATAATACGCAATTCGGTCAGGACGTAATGAATTTGATTTCTCAATAGTCTCTTTTACACAGTCCAATTTTTGGAAAGGTAAACCAAATACCAAGTCAAAGTTGATAGAACTATAACCGATTTCTCTTGCTTTATTCGTAACGTGTTCAACTTGTTCAAAAGATTGGACACGATTAATTGCTTTTTGAACGATTGGATCAAAATCTTGTATACCTAAACTTAATCTAGTAAATCCTACTTCAAATAAGGCTTCTAAGTGCTCATCAGTTGTATTTACAGGATTTGCTTCAAAACCTAATTCAGCATCTTCACATTTGTCTGCAAATTCAAATATTCCATTGATCAAACGCTGAAGGTTCTCTGGACTAAAGAAAGTAGGTGTTCCACCACCTAAGTGAATTTCTTTGATACGTGGACGTTCTTCTCCAAAGATAGCAATGTACATTTGCCATTCTTTTAGTAAAGCATCAATATAAGAATCTTCAACACTATGGTTAATCGTGATTCTTTTGTTACATCCACAGAAAGTGCATAATTTCTCACAATATGGAAGATGGATATAAACGCTAATTCCATCTTTAGAATTACTCGTTTTGAAAGCATCTGAAACATGCTGACTCCATTGTTCTATTGTTGGATCATTATCCCAATATGGTACAGTTGGATAACTTGTGTATCTAGGACCTGGGACATTATATTTTCTGACAAGCGTTTTATTTTCCATAATCAAAGTTAACTGAGAAATTTCCGCGTAAATCTAAGTATACAAAATTTTCATTTTGATGATGAAAGTCTACTATTTGTTACTTTTTTATTAATAAAAATCAATATTTAGTATTTAAATATTATTTCAATTTGATTATTAATTAATTGGTAATGAGTGTTATGTATATAATTTGTGTAATTGTCTTTCTATATTTAAATTAAAATACACATTAAAATATTGATATTCAGTATATTAATTTGTTTGTGTTGTTGTTTTTATTGCATAATTGATTCTTAAGATTCATTAAACCTAGCTTATTGGATTATTTCGTAATTTCATCCCTATAATTTAGCTTTTTAAACTCATTGAAAATGAAAAAAAAGGAACTACTTGCGAGGAAATTACTAGCATGGAATATCAAACATTTGATATCATCATCTAAGCTGACATCTTATGATATAGCCATTTGTTTTGCACCCGAATTTTTGGTGAAGGTGAACGGTCGAGAGTACCACGCGAATCATGAAGTGTACCTTCAATATTTAGTAGGTTTTAAGTCCAATATTGATGCAATAGATTACAATGTTCAAGAATATGTTTGCAACGATGATAGTGTGGTTATCATCATGCACCCGGCTATTACTCGTCTAGATAAGTCTGTGGAAACTTTTGAAACAATGCTTTTATTAAAGTTTGATGAAAATGATTTAATAACATCTTGGCAGGAAGTTTATATTAAAAAGTAATTCTGTATATCAATTTTAGTATAGTGTGAATTTCTTATCTTTAAAAAAGAGAAAATTAGATAAGGATGAAAGCATATTGTATAAGTGGACTGGGAGCAGACTTCAGAGTATATTCGACTTTGGATATTCATTGCGAAAAAGTTGACTTAGCTTGGATCTCTCCTCATAAAAAGGAAAGTTTAAGAACTTATGCGTATAGACTTTCTAAAGTAATTGATACGACTGAAGAATTCATAATTATAGGAGTCAGTTTTGGAGGTGTGATCGCTGTAGAAATAGCAAAACTTTTAAAACCTAAAAAGACATTCCTTATCTCTACTATTGAATTGTCAAATGAACTACCTGTTCTTTATCGTTTAATGGGTAAAACTCACTTTTTGCAATATTTACCACTTCCTTTCTTTTCTATTCCTTACTCCATTGCTAAATTACTTTTCAGAACTAAAAATGTATTACTCAAACAAATACTTATTGAGACTGATTTATCTTTTGTAAAGTGGGCTGTTAATGCTCTTTTGTCTTGGCATAATGAAGAAAAAGTAATTAATGCAATTAAAATTAATGGAAATAAGGATTTAGTCTTGCACGGAAAATCAACAAACTATCTTGTAGAAGGTGGTGGACATTTCATGATTGTAGATAATGCTTTTGAAATTTCAACAATAATCAATACATATCTTTTATAATTGAACTTATACATAATAAACTAATAGGGTCTTTTTAATATAGATTTGATAAACTACAAGTTAAATTAATTCTAAAAATGTTCGGACTACTCAAACAAAACCTCTGTAAAAAAGCAACAACTACTCAAAGTCATCATTATAATTATTGTGGAACTTGTAAAACAATAGGAGCTACTTTTGGTCAATCTACTCGATTTTTTTTAAACAATGATGTTGTATTTCTGTCTTCGTTATTGAATGATTTAGCAAGAAGTACGACGGATGAGAAAATAATACATCATTCCTGTTTTTCATTACCTCAAAAAGACATGATCCACCCTGTGTTTTATTACACTTCATCATTAAATGTATTTTTAACTGAAGTAAAGTTTAAGGATACAATTAATGATCATTCCGGATATAAAAAATATGTGGGGAAGAGTGGTAAGTTATTATTTACATCCTCTTTTAAAAGGGCTAAGCATAAACTATCTCAATTAGATTTTCCACTGCAAAAAATCAACTCATTATTAATTTTAAACAATGAATTAGAATTACAAAAAAATCTACCTTTAGAAAAGTATTATTCCCCTACAGCTCATATAACAGGTTTATGTTTTCAATTTGGTGCTAAATTAATTCATCAGTCTGAGGAAGTATTAAATACAATGAAAAATATAGGTGATGCTTTAGGTAAGTTAGTTTACCTTATGGATATGCATCTTGATTTAGCAAAAGATAGTATAGAGAATCATTTCAATCCTGTTATAGTGAGCAATAAAGTTTGTGAAACAGATTTACAAACTGAAATAAATACGGCTAAGCAGGCTCTATTAAATAATCTCACTTTATTAAATATTTCACCAATACTTTTAAACAGGTATTCAAAGACAATTTCAAGTTTAAATTACTATGGTGATAAGCCAGGTAGAAAAGAAGGTTTTTTCGAAAAATTACAAGGATTAAATTTTTTAGAACCTTGTTCTGAATGTGCTTGTGACAGTTGTTGTTGCGATGGTTGCGACGGATGTGGAGGTTGTGATTGTTAGCTTTTTAGTTAAATTTAAAATGTAATATTACACAATGAACTTTTAAAATAACCATTATTATGGCGACAACTACTCCTGAACATGATCAAAGAATAGCTGAAATGACTTTTGCTTCTGTCTACCCACATTATATCACGAAAGTAGAAAAGAAAGGGAGGACAATAGAGGAATTATATGAGGTGATAGAATGGTTAACAGGTTTTGATGATAAAGCTATTCAAGTTCATCTAGATAATAAATCTACTTTTGAAGTTTTTTTCAATGAGGCTACTTTGAATCCGAATGCTAATCTAATTACTGGATCAATCTGTGGGTATAAAGTTCAAGAAATTGAAAATCCTTTAACGCAACAAGTAAGGTATTTAGACAAGCTTGTGGATGAACTGACAAAAGGAAAAAAGATGGAGAAGATCTTAAGAAGCTAACTCTTTTTAGATTAAATATGAATTCAGAAATTAAAAAGTATCTTTCTTCAGAGGGTTTTGCAAAGAGTGAAATTGAAGAGTTTAATTCTATATTAACACTTCTAAAACTAAAAAAGAATGAACATTTTATCACTCAAGGTGAAATTTGTTATAAAGCAGGTTTTATCAAAACTGGGATAATTAGAAACTATTTTTTATCCGCAAAAGGTGAAGAAATAACTTATTGCTTAACCTTTCCTAATTATTTTGTAAATGCTTTTTCATCTTTTATTACTGAAAAACCAACGAAGGAAAATATACATGCTATCACTGATGTTGAAATGTTAGTTTGTTCAAAAAATGATCTAATAAGGTTACGTAAATCAAATCAAAAGTGGGATCAGTTTTTTAGAGAACTTACTGAAAAAGCATATATAAAATTAGAGGATTATGTTTTTATGCTTCAAATGGAATCTGCCGAAAATAGATATAAAACCAATAGTGTCCTAAACGTTTTCATTTCCCAAAAAAATGCTCGTTTTAGCTATTGTCAGTGTATATAATTATCCAATTTTAAAATAAAACCCCTTGCACATATATTGGCCTAGGTTTCGGAGGATCTTCAAAAGGTTTATCTAACCATTTTTTGAGATCAA